>NZ_JBNHHB010000017.1:0-80560 GCF_059091905.1 Arthrobacter sp. Dra40 | reverse complement strand
AGATGACCTCGGCAATGTCGTCGGCGGTCACCTCCTCGGAGACCATCTGGTCCCGGCCGGCGCCGCCCTGTTCCTCGGCCGCCTGCGCCTGGGCCAGTTCCTTTTCCAGCGTGGGGATTTCCCCGTACAGGATCCGGGAGGCCTCGGCCAGATCGCCCTCGCGCTGGGACTTGTCGGCCTGCGAGCGCAGCTCGTCCAGCTTGGCCTTCAGGTCGCCGACGCGGTTCAGCCCGGCCTTCTCCGCTTCCCAGCGGGAGTTGAGGGCGGCCAGCTGCTCCTTCTTGTCCGCCATGTCGGCGCGCAGCGCTTCCAGCCGCTCCCGCGAGGCCGCATCCGTTTCATTGGCCAGCGCCAGCTCTTCCATGGTGAGGCGATCGACGGCGCGGCGCAGCTGGTCGATCTCCTCCGGCGCCGAATCGATCTCCATCCGCAGCCGCGAGGCGGCCTCGTCCACCAGGTCGATGGCCTTGTCCGGCAGTTGCCGCCCGGAGATGTAGCGGTTGGACAGCGTCGCGGCGGCCACCAGTGCCGAGTCCCCGATCGAGACCTTGTGGTGCGCCTCGTAGCGTTCCTTGAGCCCGCGTAGGATGCCGATGGTGTCCTCCACGCTCGGCTCGCCCACGTAGACCTGCTGGAAACGGCGCTCCAGCGCCGGGTCCTTCTCGATGTTCTCGCGGTATTCGTCCAACGTGGTGGCGCCGATCAGCCTCAGCTCACCGCGGGCCAGCATCGGCTTGAGCATGTTGCCGGCGTCCATCGATCCCTCGGAGGCGCCCGCGCCGACCACGGTGTGGATCTCGTCGATGAAGGTGACGATCTGCCCGTCGGAGTTCTTGATCTCCTCCAGCACGGCCTTCAGCCGCTCCTCGAACTCGCCGCGGTACTTGGCGCCGGCCACCATGGCCGCGAGGTCCAGCGACATCAGCGTCTTGCCGCGCAGCGATTCGGGCACGTCGCCGGCGACCATCCGTTGCGCCAGCCCCTCCACCACGGCGGTCTTGCCGACGCCGGGCTCGCCGATCAGCACCGGATTGTTCTTGGTCCGGCGCGAGAGCACCTGGACCACGCGGCGGATTTCCGCGTCGCGGCCGATCACCGGATCCAGCTTCCCGGAACGCGCGATGGCGGTCAGGTCGGTGCCGAATTTCTCCAGCGCCTGGAACGTATTCTCGGGATCCGCACTGTTGACCTTGCGGTCTCCGCGCACGCCCGGCAAGGCAGCGAGCAGCGCCTCGTGGGAAGCTCCGGCGTCCCGCAGGATCTTCCCGACGGCGGCGCTGTCCGTCGAGAGCCCCAGCAGCAGGTGTTCGGTGGAGACATAGGAATCCCCCAGCTTCTCCGCCTCCTGCTGGGCCGCCTGCACCGCCTGAAGCAGCCCCCGGGAATACTGGGCCTGCGCCACGGAGGACCCCGACGACGACGGCAGCGCCTTGATCGCGGTACTCGCCTGCACGCTCACCGAATCCGGGTCAGCCCCGGCGGACTTCAGCACGGCGACGGCCACGCCGTCACGCTGGTCCATCAGGGCCTTGAGCAAGTGGGCGGGCTCGATCTGCGGATTGCCTGCCGTCGACGCATTCATGGCAGCAGCCGACAGCGCTTCTTGGCTCTTGGTGGTGAATTTAGCGTCCAACGCTCATCTCCCTATCACTCCGTGAGGGTCCAGCCAGCCGCAGCGGTACTGGTCAAAATTGCCAACTTGAGTCTAGTCAACTCAACTTTGAAAGTAAAGTTATCCACAGGCTGCCCCACACGTTGACACTTACCATCCTGTCGCTCCGCCGGCCTGCCCGGAAGGGCCTCGGACGCCTAGGCTGTAGGCGGGACGTCCTCAAACATTTTGATCCGAGGTGGGCGGTCGATGGAAACGATGCTGGAAACGGCCCGGCTGCTGCTGAACCAGCCGACACCCGGAGACATCGACGCCATGTTCCGCATCCTCTCCGACCGGCGCACCACGCGCTTCAATCCTTCGGACGCGCTGCAGTGGAATGAGGAAGCCGACGGCCTCTTCCAGCGCTGGGAAGCCCAGTGGGAGAACCATGGGGTGGGCTACTTCGCGGTCCGGCTGCCCGGCCGCGAAGATCCCATCGGTTTTGCCGGGGTCAAGCACGTGTCACTGTCCGGCCGGCCGGTGCTGAATCTTTATTTCCGCTTCGATCCCGCCGTCTGGCACCGAGGTTACGGGCGCGAGGCGGTGAGCGCCGTCGTCGTCCATGTCAATGAGTTCCTGGAGCTGCCGCCCATCCTGGCGCTGGTCCATCCGAACAACACCGCATCCATCCGCATCGTCACGTCGCTGGGCTTCGAGCGCAACGCGGCGGCGGCCATCAGCGGCCCGGACGGCTACCAGGATGCATATGTGCTGAACTGGGACCGGCAGCTTTAGCATCCGGACAAGGAGTCCCATGGAAATTATCCCTGCAGCGTCGCTGAAGGAACAGCGGTGGCGGAACGGCGGCGGGGTGACCCGGGAGGTGGCGGCCGGCGCCGTCGGCGCCGACGGACTCCCGGCCTGGCGGCTGAGCCTGGCGGACATCAGTGCTGAAGGCAGCTTCTCCGAGTTTCCCGGCATGGACCGGATCTTCACCGTGGTGGACGGCGACGTCGCCTTCCTGACCGTGGACGGAACCCAGCACCAGATGGAGCGCTTTCGGCCGTTCCGGTTCGACGGCGGCAGCAGTGCCGAATGCAGCCTGCCCACCGGACCGTGCCGGGCGCTGAATGTGATGGCCCGCCGGGGGACCTGTGGCGCGGGCCTGTTTATCGTCGAACTGTCCAAAAAGCAGCCGCTGACCGTTGCCGACGGACAATTCCTGATGCTGCTGCAAGGCCAGGCACAGGCAACGGCGGACGGCGCGGCCCACCCGCTGAACATTTACGACACCGTGGCTGGCTCCGCCGTTCCCGCGGAGGTCAGCGGGCGCGGCTTCGCAGCGCTGGTGTCGGTGTATCCGGCCGAGGACTGAGCACGGTTCTCTAGCTGGTGACCAAAGCCGGCGAAGGCCAAGCCTCCGGCCAGGCGTGGCCGGGAACTCGCTTACCGCCCGGCGCCGGACTCTACCTTGACGGCGGAGACCTCGAATTCCAGCATCACGCGGTCCGACACCAGCATGCCGCCCGAATCCAGTGCCGTGTTCCACTTGACCCCGAACTCCTGGCGGTCGATGCGCCGGGAGCCTTCGAAGCCTGCGCGCAGCTGGCCGCCCGGGTCCCGTTCCACGCCGATGAAGTCGATCGGCACCGCCACCTGCTTGGTGACGCCACGGATGGTAAGGTCGCCGTTCACAATGAAGTTGCGGGCTTCCACCTGATCGATCCGGGTGCTGACGAACGTGATCTCCGGGTAATTTGGCGCGTCGAAGAAGTCGTTGGTCCGCAGGTGCTCGTCGCGCTGCGGGCTGCGGGTATCGATGCTGGCGACCTTGATGGTGAGCCTGACTGAGGAATTGGCAGGGTTGTCCACGTCGGCGTGGATGACGCCCTCGATGTCGTTGAACGCTCCCCGGACTTTGGTCACCATGGCGTGGCGGGTGGAAAAGCCGATGCGCGTGTGCGCCGGATCGAACCGCCATTCGCCGGACAGATCCGACGTCAGTTCGGACATGGCAGAGCCTCCTCCTCATGGGCACAGGCGCTGTCTCCCCCGATGACTGAACGATGCGTCTGGCCGTCCCCTTCAGCCGCGTGCGGCTCGTGTGGTAATTCCAACACATAATGGGGAGCAATGCACCACATTGGCGCTGAAATTCCGAGCCCGTCCCCGGCGGCAAACGCGCTCGCGTCAGGTGAAGCCAGGCCCCTGTTTCGGCCCCTGTTCGGGCCGCTGTTCCGTCCCGCCGGGGACCAATACACTGATGCCATGACCACCGCGAACGAGATGCCGTCATCAACCACCCAGTTGCCGGCGGACGATTGCTGGAAATTGTTCCGCAGCGCCGACTTTGGCCGGCTCGGAGTCATCGTCGAGTCCCACCCGGAGATCTTCCCGGTCAATTACGTCGTGGACCACGGAAGCTTGGTGTTCCGGTCCGCCCCGGGAACCAAGCTCGACGCTGCCCTGGCGAACGAGGTGGTGATGGAGGTCGACGGGTTCAATCCGGAGACCAGCGTCGCGTGGAGCGTGGTGGCGCGAGGCAGCGCCCAGCGGATGACCAGCATCGACGACGTGCTGGAGTCGGCCATGCTGCCGCTGTTCCCGTGGCAGTCCGGCGAGAAGAACAATTTCGTCCGAGTCGTCCCCACCGTCGTGACCGGACGGCGGTTTGTCGTGCCGGCATCGGCCCGCCGAGGCCCCGGGCTCAGCGATAGCCACCGGCTCCAGATCGAGTAGGGCGCTCAGCGCCAGTGAGCAGTGCCCGGCTGATAGCCGGCGACGAAACCGCGGAACGTCCGGTCGGTGGGCACTATCTCCTTGCCCAGCGGCGTGAGGGACACCGGGATCATTTTCAGGTTCGCAATCGCCAACGGGATTCCGATGATAGTGACGGCCTGCGCGATCGCGGTCAGCACATGGCCGATGGCAATCCAGATGCCGGCAACCAGTATCCAGATGATGTTTCCCAGGGTGGACAGGAAGTAGGTGCGTCCACCTCGGTCCACCACCATGCGGCCGAACGGCCACAACGCGTAGCCCGCAATCCGGAACGACGCGATGCCGAACGGAATGGTCACGATCAGAAGACAACACACGATGCCGGCGAGGAAGTATCCCAGGGCCAGCCAGATGCCGCCGAAGAGCAGCCAGATAATGTTCAGAAGGGCCTTCATCCCACCATTCTGACCGCTGGTGCAGCCGGCCGCTATGCGGGACGCCCCTGAGCTGCCCCTGAACCTGGCTTCCGGCGGCGCATACACATGCCGGAGCACGAAGAAGGCCGCGGGGCGGCCCTCCAGATGGAGGGTCAGCCCTGCGGCCTTCGTCAGTGCGGATGGGGTCCGGAACCGGACCCCGGCCTGCTAGCGGACTTGGCTAGCCGGCTTGGCTAGCTGATGCGGCGCTTCTCCTGCGATGCCGGAGCCGTTGCGCGGCGTGGCCCGCGCCGGGCCGGACGTTCGGCGGCGGGTGTTTCGGAGCGGTACACCGGACGGGTGCCGCCGGCAGAACGCTGCGAACCACCGGCGGAGCGCTGGGCACCGCCTGCGCGGCCCGCACCGCCGGAGCGGGCGCCCGAGCCGGCGCGGCTACCGCCGGCAGCCGCGGCCTGGCCCTGGCGCCCGCCGGAAGCCGAGTTGCCGATGGCGCTCCGGTGGCTGCCGTGGCTGGGGGCTGCAACGTCCTGTGAGCGGCCACCACGGCTCTCGCCGCGTGAGGACTGGCGCTGGCCGGCCTCGGACCTGCCGCCGCGGGCGGCACCGGCCTGCTGGCGGGCTTCGCCGGTGCGGCCTTCGCCGGTGCGGGCTCCTCCACTGCGGGAGCCTCCGCCGCTGCGGCCGCTACCGGTTCGCAGTGCCCGCTTGCGCTGGGCGTTGGCGCCGGTAGAGCTACCGCCGCCGCGCTGGGGCTGCTTCGATGCCTGCTGCTGGGCCCGCAGCTGCGGATCCACCGGTGCGGCGACCTCGCCCACCAGATTCGCCAACAGCTCGGAGGAGGCGGTGACGTTCTCGAAGGCCACGTCCACTCCGGCGGCCTTCATCAGTTTGCCGACCTCAAGACGCTGTTCCGGCAGCACCAAGGTCACCACCGTGCCGTCGGACCCGGCGCGGGCGGTACGGCCGGAGCGGTGCAGGTACGCCTTGTGCTCGGTGGGCGGGTCAACGTGGATCACCAGTTCCACCTCGTCCACGTGCACGCCTCGGGCCGCCACGTCGGTGGCCACCAGCACGCGCACGTCGCCGGTGGAGAACTCGGCCAGGTTGCGGTCGCGGGCGTTCTGCGACAGGTTGCCGTGCAGGTCCACCGCCGGGATGCCGGCAGCGGTGAGGGCCTTGGCCAGCTTGCGGGCGTGGTGCTTGGTGCGGGTGAACAGCACCCGGCGTCCGGTGCCCGCGGCAAGCTTGTTGAGCACCTGCTTCTTTTCGGAAGCGTCGCGGGTCACCAGCACGTGGTGTTCCATCGTGGAGACCGCGGCCTGCGGATCGTCCACCGAGTGGGTCAGCGGGCTGGACAGGTAACGCTGCACAAGCTTGTCCACGCCGTTGTCCAGCGTGGCGGAGAACAGCATGCGCTGGCCGCCGGACGGCGTGGTGTCCAGCAGCTTCTTCACCACGGGCAGGAAGCCCAGATCGGCCATGTGGTCGGCCTCGTCGAGGACGGTGATTTCCACCGATTCCAGCGTGATGATCTTCTGCTTCATCAGGTCTTCGAGCCGGCCCGGGCAGGCAATCACAATGTCGACGCCGGCGCGCAGCGCCTTTTCCTGGCGCTGCTGTGACACGCCGCCGTAGATCACGGTGGTGTTCAGGCCCAGCTCGGCGGCCAGCGGCTCGATGGTGTTGTTAAGCTGCGTGGCCAGCTCGCGGGTCGGCGCCAGCACCAGGCCCAGCGGGCGTCCCGGCTTGCGGAAATGAGCGGCTTCGCGCTCGGCTAGCCGTGCCACCAGCGGCAGCGCGAAGGCCAAGGTCTTGCCGGAACCGGTGCGGCCGCGGCCCAGCACGTCGCGGCCGGCCAGCGTATCGGGCAGCGTCTCGGTCTGGATGGGGAAGGGGGCTTCAATGCCATCGGCGGCGAGCTTCGAAGCGAGGGGCTTGGGCACGCCAAGGGCAGCAAAAGTAGTCATAATAAAGTGCGAATGTCTTCCGGTCAGTGTCCCCGCGGCAGGTTAGCCCAGGGTCGCCGAAGAAAAATCAGACAGTGCCAACCGCCCCGGATCAGCCCGGTCACGTCATCAGACGGAAAAGCGGCGGTGCAAATGAAAGCGTTCATCGACGCAGGAAAACGCGTCAATTGCGTTTTCGAGTACCCCCAGTCTAACAGCACGGCCGGGTAGCACCCGCACTGGCGATACGCTGGTAGGGATGACCAGCAACTCCCCCACCCCTGATTCTTCCGCGGACGACGACGGTGCGCGCCCCGCGCCGCCCGTCCACCTCGCCCAGCCCGTCAGCTTTGTGCGCCGCGGCTCCCGGCTGCAGGGCCGCCGCCAGCAGGCCTGGGACGACTACGCCCCGAAGTTCGCCGTCGACCTCCCCCGGGATGGCGGCGACACCACTGTGGACCCGGACTACGTCTTCGATGCGGCGACAGCCTTCGGGCGCTCCGCCCCGCTGGTGGTGGAGATCGGCTCCGGCCTGGGCGAAGCCGTTTGCCATGCCGCCGAACAGTATCCGGAACGGAACTTTTTGGCCCTGGAGGTATACCGTCCCGGACTCGCGCAGACTCTGCTGCGGATCGGCCAGCGCGACCTGGCCAACGTCCGCGTCGCCCAGGTCAACGCCCCTGACGCCCTGGCCACCATGCTGCCCGAGTCCTCGCTCGCCGAGCTCTGGGTGTTCTTCCCCGACCCGTGGCACAAGACCCGCCACCACAAGCGCCGGCTGGTGCAGGAAAGCTTCGTCGAGCTCGCCGCGCGCGCGCTGCAGCCCGGCGGGATCTGGCGGCTGGCCACGGACTGGTCGGACTACGCCATCCAGATGCGCCGGGTCGTCGACGCCTCGC
This sequence comes from Arthrobacter sp. Dra40, assembly GCF_059091905.1. Lineage (NCBI taxonomy): Bacteria > Bacillati > Actinomycetota > Actinomycetes > Micrococcales > Micrococcaceae > Arthrobacter > Arthrobacter sp. Dra40. The sequence continues at coordinate 72,963 of NZ_JBNHHB010000017.1, read as the reverse complement.
CGCACTTCAGCAACCTGCATGCGGGCGAGCGCACCGGCGCCGACAGCCCGCTGACCCAGGTGTGGGAAAGCGGCGTCGAAGGGGTCGTCGGCGGGGCGCCGGTCCGCGAGGGCAAGGTCCCGGTCAGCACCGGCAACGCCAGCACCGGCGAAGGCATGGACGATCTCGGCGGCTGGGCACCCCGCTTCGACGGCCGGACCATGACCAGCTTCGAGCAGAAGGCGCACGACGCTGGACGGATGATCTTCGACCTCGCCTACCGCAGGAACTGATCTGATCCACTCCGGCCCCGCCCGGGCTCAGTCGGTGGTCACTGCCGCCAGCGTGGCATCCGAGTCGTTGCGCAGTTCCACCAGGGCGATCTCATCGGTGTCCATGGCGCAGGCTGCGGTGAGCGTGGCCCGGCCGGCCGGAGTGGCCTGCCAGGACGCCACCTGATAGGTGTAGCCGGACTTACCGGTCACCCACAGGGTGAGGACGCCGTCCTGGGGCAACCTCTCGCCGGCCACGTCCATCTCCGTCCCCCAGGTCTTGTGCACCAAGGCCAGCTCAACCTGCAGGCCGCCGTCGGCCGTCATGGTATAGGTGTCCGACGGCGGTTGCTGCTGCTGGGCCAGCAGCGGCCCGACCGATGCCCCGACCACCAGGCACACCCCCGCCACGGCCGCCACCAGCCCGGTCCATCGTCGTCGTTCTTTCCGGCGCCGCAGGGCCAGTTCATCCACGAGTTCGCGGGTGCGTTCCTCGAGTTCATGCGGCGGCGGGGACTCCAAGTCCAGCGCCGCGCCGCGCGGCAGCGCGTCCAGCAGATCCGGCAGCGATTCCAGTTCGGCGGCTTCACGCCGGCACTCCGGGCAGTCCGCCAGATGCCCTTCGAACGCCGCCCGTTCATGACGATCCAGCCCGCCCAGGATATAGAGGCCGAGCAGTTGGTGCTGTTCCTCGCTGGTGTTCACGGCTGACCCACCCCCATCTCGTCCAGTACCGAACGCAGGGCCTTCGCGGCGTAAAACGCACGCGACTTCACGGTGCCCAGCGGAATGCCCAGCGACTGCGCGGCTTCAGCAGCGGTGAGCCGCTGGTAGTGCAGGGCCAAAATGATATTGCGGTGGTCCGTGCTGATGCGTGCCAGGGCTTCCTCCACCACCACACGCAGCAGTAGTCGATCAAACTGGTCTTCTTCAATGGCGGGCTCGTCCTCGCCCCATCCGCTCTCCTCCGGCCGCCGGCTCCGGTGCCGGTAACCGTCGATGATGACGTGGCGGGCAGTCTGGTACAGGTAGCCGCGCATGTTCTCCGTTTCCGGGCCGCGCTTCCACACCCGCAGGATCGTTTCCTGGACCACGTCCTCCACCTGGTCCGCGTTGGAGGTGGCGGCGCGCACGAACCGCCGCAGCGCCGGGGCGTGCTCGCGGTAGAGGCGGGCCACGGCCTCGTCATCAAGTGACATGGCAGCCTCCTCCCTGGCCGGGAACCCGCCCTGTCAGTAACCGGCGGCGCCGGTGCCGCTCCGGTTCTTCTATCCAGTACGACGACGGGCGGCGGCCTTCCGGTTCACCGGCACCGAAAATCGGCAAAAATCCCGGCCGCCCGGCGTTGAACCATTGTGGGCGCGTGCGGCGTCTTTTCCAATAGCGGGTCGCGCCCCGCGGCACCGCACTCCGGGCAGCGCCCGGGAGACGGCAAAGGAACCCCCATGAAAATCACACAGACAGCCCGGGCCGCCCTGCTGGCCGCTGGCATGCTGGTCCTGGCCGGTTGTGGCGGCAACTCCGGAACGGAAGGGCCCGCCGCGACACAGGCGCCGCCGGCGAGCGAATCCGGCATGGCCTCAGAATCAGCTTCCCCGCCGATGTCCGAGGGCGGGCAGACCGGCGGCGAAATGTCCGGCGCTGCCAGCACGCTGGCTACCGCGGAGACCAATCTCGGCAAAATCGTCGTGGACGGGGCAGGCATGACCGTCTATTACTTCACCAAAGATGTTCCCGACTCGGGCAAGAGCGCCTGCACTGGCGATTGCTTGGCGGCGTGGCCACCGGTGCTGGCCGAGACAGAGCCGAAACTCGACGGGGTCACCGCCAAGGTGGGGCTCATCGACACTCCCGACGGGAAGCACCAAGTTACCCTCAACGGCATGCCCATCTATTACTGGGCCAAGGACAAAGCCCCTGGCGACACCACCGGACAGGACGTGAACGAGGTCTGGTACGTGGTCGCCCCCAACGGAGACATGATCAAGTAATCCGCGCCACCATCCGCCCGCAGCTGCCCGGTTGGGGCAGGGTAGCTGCGGGTTCCTTTTGTTGCGGCACCTCCGCGAGCGCTATCCCGGTCGGTGCTGGCGCCCCGCCAGGACAGTCCGCCTACACAGGCGCGGTTCAGGAACCGGATGTGCACACCGGTCCGGCCCAGTACGGCTGGCAGGGTTGCCGCGGTCTTACCGTGAAGCCATGAACAGCCATACCAGCATTGCCGAGATGCCCGAAGAAGACCGGCCGCGCGAGCGGCTTGCCCGTGTCGGAATGCGGCGGCTGCGCGACGCCGAAGTCATGGCGCTGGTGGTCGGGTCCGGATCGCGCACGGCCAGCAGCGTCGAGCTGGCGCAGGTGGTGCTGAAGAAACTGGGAGGTCCGGCCGGGCTGCGGCAGGCCTCGGTCGAGGAACTGCTGGCCGTCCCGGGGGTGGGCGGAGCGCTGGCAGCCCGGATCGCCGGAGCCATGGAACTGGCACGGCGGGCGGCGGCACGCGAACGGATCAGCGCTGCGGGCGCCAGACCATCAGGGCCTGGCTGCGCGGACGCGGCCGCTGGCCGCGGACCAGACTGACCACGTCGCCGGCCAGCCCCGCGGCAAACACGCGGCTGGAGTCGGCGCGGCGTTGCCTGGCCTCCAGTTCCTCGGACAGGTCACGGACCTGAGCCCGCAGGGCTGCGACCTCATTCTGCAACTGGAGGATCCGCTTGATCCCTTCCAGCGAAACGCCTTCCTGGGACAGCCGCTGGACTTCGCGCAGGGTGTTCACATCCTGCTGGGAATAGCGGCGCTGCCTGCCCCGCTGACGCGACGGGGAGACCAGGCCAAGGCGGTCATACTGGCGCAGGGTCTGCGGGTGCATGTCAGCCAGTTCGGCGGCCACCGAAATCACGAAAATCGGCGTATCCATATCTATACCCACGGTGCTCTCCCTCCTGCGCTGCGAGCGTTTGCCGCCCGGTCCTTCCGGTCTGCTGAAACTCCGACCCGCTACAACCGCGCCTTGGCCGCAAGGTTGCCGCGCGGATCGGATCCTGCTGTCGCCGCCGCGAAGGCGTTGACTGCGTCTTCTGCCTCCTTGCCAAGGTTCTGCGGGACCACCACGTCGATGGTCACCAGCAAGTCCCCGGTGTTCTTAGCGGTCTTCACCCCGCGCCCCTTCACGCGCAGCGTCCGACCGGACGGCGTTCCGGCCGGCACCTTGACCTTAACGAATTCACCGTCGAGTGTCGGCACTTCGATCTGGGCCCCCAGGGCGGCCTCCGGGAAGGTCACCGGGACGTGGATCCGGATGTTGTCGCCGTCGCGCTGGAAAAAGGGGTGTGGTTTGACGTTGACGGTCACCATCAGGTCGCCGGCGCCGGCCGGGCCCGGCTGGCCCTTGCCGCGGACGCGGACCTTCTGCCCGTCCTTAATGCCGGCGGGGATCCGCACATCGATGACTTCGCCGCTGGGCTCGCGCAATCCGATGGTGGTGCCGTTGATGGAACCGGCGAAGGAAATGCTGGTGCTCGCGGTGCGGTCCGCCCCCTTGCGCGGCGCCTGCTGCTGGTAGCCGCCGAAACCGCCGAACAGGTCGGCGAACTCCGGCGGCACGTTTCCGGGGGAGCTGGTGCGGGTGCGGGTACCCTGGCCGAACAGGTTGCCGAAGATGTCCTCGAAGCCGCCGGCACCCGGCCCGCCGGCGCCGCCCGGGCCTCCGGCGCTGAAGCGGGCGCCGCTGCCCATCGCCCGGATCGCGTCGTATTGCTCGCGTTCCTCCGGGTCGGACAGGACCGAGTAAGCCTCGGAGACGTCCTTGAACTTCTTCTCCGAGGCGGCGTCGCCCGAATTGGTGTCCGGGTGGTGCGTCCGGGCGAGCTTGCGGTACGCCTTCTTAATGTCGGCGTCGGACGCATCTTTGGAGACACCGAGGATCTTGTAGAAGTCTTTCTCGACCCAGTCCTGGCTAGCCATGCAGGCGCCTCCTTTCAGTTTCACAAAAGTCTATGGGCCTTCCGGCCCGGACGATGACGGGTTGGCCTCCGGCGGACCGGAAACCAACCCGTCATCAGTTCTGTAGCGTCATGGCACCCTTGCGGGCGTCATTCAGCCGGTACTGCCACCACTACCTGGGCGGCGCGCAGCACGCGGTCGCCCGATTTGTAGCCCAGGCGCAGGATCTGGCTGACCGAGTCTACTTCCACCTCTGCGTCGGGCTGCTGCATCAAGGCCTCGTGGATGTTCGGGTCGAACTCCACGCCGGTCTCCTCGATACGGGTCAGGCCGTAGGTCTTGAGCACGCTGTCCAGCTTGGTGGCAATGGCAGCGAACGGACCGTCGGCCAGGTCGCCGTGCTGGCGTGCCGCGTCGATGTCATCCAGGACCGGCAGCAGCGAGTTCAGCACACCGATGACAGCCATTTCGCCGGCCACCGCACGGTCGCGTTCCACCCGTTTGCGGTAGTTCACGTACTCGGCTTGCAGCCGGAGCAGGTCGTTCTTGAGCTCCTCGGCTTCCTGCGACGTGGTGCCCTGGGCGACGGACTCCCCCGCCGGGACCTCGGCCCCGTTGAGGATCTCCTCCGCCTGGGCCAGCGCGTCGGCGTCCGCACCCTGGCCGGCCGCCGGGGTCTTTCCCGCAGCCTGGTCCGCAGTGCCGTTGCCGGCGTCGGCAGCTCCGCGGACCTTTCCGGTCTCCGGATCGATCTTGCGGTTGTCGCGGAAGTTCACCGGTTCTGACGGGCGTTCTTCTTCGTTACCGTTTTCCGCCATGGTTACTTCTTCTCGTCTTCTTCGTCGACCACTTCGGCGTCCACGATGTCCTCGTCGGCGCCGGCCTGGGAGGCACCCTCACCGGCGGGAGCGCCGTCGGCACCGGCTGCGCCGGACTGGGCCTGCGAGTAGATGGCCTCGCCCAGCTTGGTCTGGGACGTCTGGAGCTTCTCGAACGCGGCCTTGACCTCGTCGTCGTTGTCCTGCTTTTCCAGGGCGGACTTCAGGGCGTCGACGTCGGCCTTGACCTCGGTCTTGACCTCTGCCGGCAGCTTGTCGTCGTTGTCGGCGAGCAGCTTGTCCACGGAGTAGGCCAACTGCTCGGCCGAGTTGCGGACGTCGGCGGCCTCGCGGCGCTTCTTGTCCTCGGCGGCGTGCTCTTCCGCTTCGCGGACCATGCGGTCGATGTCATCCTTGGACAGCGCGGTGCCTCCGGTGATGGTCATCGACTGCTCGGCACCGGTGCCCTTGTCCTTGGCGGAGACGTGCACAATACCGTTGGCGTCGATGTCGAAGGTGACCTCGACCTGCGGCACTCCGCGCGGAGCCGGGGCGATACCGGTCAGCTCGAAGGTACCCAGGGGCTTGTTGTCGCGGGTGAACTCGCGCTCGCCCTGGAAGACCTGGATGGCCACGGACGGCTGGTTGTCGTCAGCTGTCGTGAAGGTCTCGGACCGCTTGGTCGGGATCGCCGTGTTGCGCTCGATCAGGTGCGTCATAATGCCGCCCTTGGTCTCGATGCCCAGCGACAGCGGGGTGACGTCGATCAGTAGCACGTCCTTGCGCTCGCCCTTCAGGACGCCGGCCTGCAGGGCCGCGCCCACGGCCACGACCTCGTCCGGGTTCACGCCCTTGTTCGGCTCCTTGCCACCGGCCATTTCCTTGACCAGGTCGACGACTGCCGGCATCCGGGTGGAGCCGCCCACCAGGACAATGTGGTCGATGTCGGAAACCTTGATACCGGCTTCCTTGATGACGTCGTGGAACGGCTTCTTGGTCCGGTCCAGCAGGTCCTTGGTCAGGTCCTGGAACTTCGCACGGCTGAGGTGCTCGTCCAGGTGCACCGGGCCCTCCGGGGTGACCGAGAGGTACTGCAGCGAGATATTGGTGGAGGAGGCGGAGGAGAGTTCCTTCTTGGCCTGCTCGGCTGCTTCCTTCAGGCGCTGCAGGGCGATCTTGTCCTTGGACAGGTCGGCGCCCTTGGCCTTGGCCTGCTGCAGCAGGAAATCCACCACGCGCTGGTCCCAGTCGTCGCCGCCGAGGCGGTTGTCGCCCGACGTGGCGCGGACCTGGATGGTGGAGAAGTCATCCTCGTCCTTGCCGACTTCCAGCAGGGACACGTCGAAGGTGCCGCCGCCGAGGTCGAAGACCAGGATGAGTTCGTCTTCCTTGCCCTTGTCCAGGCCGTAGGCCAGCGCGGCGGCGGTCGGCTCGTTGACAATGCGCAGGACGTTCAGGCCGGCAATTTCGCCGGCTTCCTTGGTGGACTGGCGCTCGGCGTCGTTGAAGTACGCCGGCACGGTGATCACCGCGTCGGTGACCTTCTCGCCCAGGTAGGACTCGGCGTCGTGCTTGAGCTTCTGCAGCACACGGGCCGAGATTTCCTGAGCGGTGTAGTTCTTGCCGTCGATCTCGACCTTCCAGTCGGTGCCCATGTGGCGCTTGACCGAGGTGATGGTGCGCTCGATGTTGTTCACGGCCTGGCGCTTGGCGATCTCGCCGACCAACACCTCGCCGGACTTGGAAAAAGCGACAACGGACGGAGTGGTGCGGCCACCCTCGGCGTTGGCGATGACGGTGGGTTCGCCACCCTCCAGAACAGAGACAACGGAGTTGGTGGTTCCGAGGTCGATACCTACTGCACGAGACATACGCGTGTCCTTCCTTTGCGGCCGCAACCGCGGCCTTGTTCACTGTGGCGGCCCGGTCGTCGGAACTGAACCGACGGCCGCCGCCGGGGAACGGCGGCTGTTGAGCCTTCTGCACTCAAGTTTACTCAGGCCCGCGGCTTTGTCAATCAAGTTGAGCGTACTGCGCTCAACTTTGGGGGCGCCGAGCGACGACGGCGGGGGCCGCTGATGGTTACCCTCGCCCCCGCCGAGTGCCGTGAGCCCGGCGCCCCGCTATAGTCAGCCCGCGGTATGCCCGCTGCCCGCTCCCACCAACTCGCGTTCCCGCGACTCCTTTCGGGCGAGCTTGGACGGCCACCAGATATTCGGTCCGACGTCGTACGACAGCGCCGGGATCAGCAGCGAACGCACCAGCACCGTGTCCAGCAGGACGCCGAAGGCCACGATGAACGCGAGCTGGCCCAGGAACAGAATCGGGATGACGCCGAGGGCGGCAAAGGTGGCAGCCAGCACCACGCCGGCCGAGGTGATGACGCCGCCGGTGGAGCCCAAGCCGCGCAGGATGCCGGGCCGGGTGCCCAGCCGCAGCGATTCTTCGCGCACGCGGGTCATCAGGAAGATGTTGTAGTCGATCCCCAGCGCCACCAGGAAAACGAAGCCGTACAGCGGCACCGTGGCATCCGCCCCGGGGAACCCGAAGACATGGTTGAAGACCAGCGCGGAGACGCCCAGCGCGGTCAGGTAGGACAGCGCCACGGACAGGACCAGCAGCACCGGCGCCAGGATGGAGCGCAGCAGCAAGATCAGGATGACCAGGGTGACGCCGAGCACCATCGGCGTGATCTTCAGCAGGTCGGCCTGCGCGGTGACGTTCGTGTCCAGCGCTACCGCCGTGACGCCGCCAACCAAGGCCTGTGGATCGGCCGCATCCAGCGCGGTGCGCAGGTCGGCCACCGTGGCCCCGGCCGCGTCGGAGTCCGGCACATCCTGCAGCGTGGCGTTGATCATCACCCGGCCGTCGAGCTCCACCACCTGGTCGTCGCGGGTGAAGAATTCGGCGGAGGCGACCCCGTCCTCGCCGCGGACCACGCCCAGCACCCGGTCCCGCTTGCTGCTGTCGGTGACCACGACCGCCGGGCTGCCGGCGCCGGCGTCGAAATGCCGGACCAAGGCGTCCTGCCCGTCCGCCGAGTCCGTCTTCACCAGGACCAGCTCCGATTGCGGGACACCGTGCGCCTGCAGCTGCAGCACACCCAGCGCCCCCGCGGCCAACAGCAGCACCGACACCAGCCAGGTGGCACGGGGCATCCGTGCCACCAGATTGGCCACCCGGAGCCACAACCCGCGCAGGCCCTCGGTTCCGGCCACCGGGTTTTGGGATGGGGCGACGCGGGCGTGATGTCCCGGACGGGGCACGATGGGCCAAAAGGCGCTGCGGCCGGTCAACAGCAGGACCGAGGGCAGGAACGTCAGCGCCGCCAGCACCGCGAACACAATGCCGATGGCGGCGATCGGGCCCAGGCTGCGGTTGGAATTCAGATCGGAGAACAGCAGGCACAGCAGCGCCAGGATCACGGTGGCACCGGAAGCGGCAATCGGTTCGACCGCGCCGCGGTAGGCGGTCTTCATCGTCGCCCACTTCGATTCCTGCTCCCCCAGCGCCTCGCGATACCGGGCGGTCAGCAACAAGGCGTAGTCGGTGGCGGCGCCGATCACCAGGATGGACAGGATGCCCTGGCTCTGGCCGCTGAGCTGGATCCAGCCCTGCAGGGCGAACCAGTACACCACCAGGATGGCCGCGCAGAGCGCGAACACGGAGGTCAGCAGCACCAAGAACGGCAGCAGGATCGCGCGGTAGACCAGCAGCAGGATCACGAACACGGCACCCAGCGCCACTCCCAGCAGCAATCCGTCAATGCCGCCGAAGGCCTCCACCAGGTCGGCGATGAACCCGGCCGGGCCGGTCACGTAGCCGGTGGCGGACTCCGGCAGCTCGGCCGCCAGCACCGCGCGCAGTTCGGTGACCACTTCGCCGGCGTCCAGGTCCTCCGGCACCGGCACGATGAACTGCACCGCCTGGAAGTCCTCAGACGGGATCGGCCCCACCACCTGATTGGCACCGCCGCTGTCCAGACCGGCGGCCTCCGCCAGTCGTTCGGCCAGCGGGGCGTAGCCGGCCAACTGCTGCGGCTGGATCGGCTCATCGAATTCGACGACGGCGATGGCCGGCACGGCGTCGGAGTCGCGGAAGCGCTCCTGCCATTCGCCCGCATCGGTGGACTCGGCGCTGGCCGGCAGGAACCCCGCCTGATCGTTGGTGGAGACGTCGGAGAGCTTGCCGAAAGTCGGCCCGCCGAGGCCGGCGGCAGCCAACCAGGCCACTACCACCAGGGCGGGAAGGAGCATTCTGAACCAGCGGGCCATGGCGATCGGTCCTTCGGAATCTCGGCAGCGAAACAAGCTCCACTATAGAGTAGTTCCACAGTAGAGATAAACCCTCGGTGAACTATCCTGTTGATGGGTTGATGGAAGGAGGGCACGTGGAACAACGCACAGACCGGCTGATGCTGCTGTTGCAGCAGTTCGTCGTCGAGAGCGAGCGCTACGTTGAAGCGGTCAGCGAGCGGGATGCCCTGCACCGCACCGACCTCAACGCCCTCGCGGCAATGGTCCGGGCCGCCGCGGCCGGCCGCACCGTGACTCCCGGCCTGCTGCGGACCGAACTCCACCTCAGCTCTCCCGCGACCACTGCCTTGGTCGACCGACTGGACCGCTCCGGGCACGTCAATCGCACCCGCAGCGACACGGACCGCCGCAAGGTGTATCTGGAGCTGACGGACAAGGCGCGCGCCACCGGGGGCGCGATGTTCGCCCCGCTGGCCCGGAACATCGGCCAGGTGCTGGACGGCTATCCGGCGGAGGACCGTCAGCGGCTCGCCGGCTTCCTGGCCGACATCATCACCGCCACGTCGGCTGCCTGCAAAGAGGTCGCCGGCCGCGACGGGGACCCCGCCGGCGGCGCGGACCCGGGCGGCGCGGGGAACCCTGGCGGCGACACGGACCCTGGCAACGAGGCGGCGGCGACAGGGACCCCCGGCGTCGACAAATAGCGCAACATTCCGGCACGGCAGCTACGTGGCGGCAGGGCCGCAGAGTAGTCTCCCACTATGAAGGACGAGGTCTACTCCCACGGCCACCACAAGAGCGTGGTCAACGCCCATGCGATCCGCACCGCAGAGGACTGCGCAGCCTATCTTCTGCCCGAACTCAAGCCCGGCATGATGCTGCTGGACGTGGGCTGCGGGCCCGGCAGCATCACCGTTGATCTGGCCGAGCGGGTGGCTCCCGGGCAGGTCATCGGCCTGGACCGGTCCGACGACGTGCTGACCCAGGCGGCCGAACTCGCGGCGCTGCGCGGCATCGAGAACGCCACGTTCGTCAGCGGCAACATCTACGACCTTGAGTTCGACGACGACACCTTCGACGTGGTCCACGCCCACCAGGTCCTGCAGCACCTGACGGACCCGGTGGCCGCACTGTACGAGATGCGGCGGGTGGTCAAGCCCGGCGGCATCGTGGCCGTGCGCGACGCCGATTTTCACGGCATGAGCTGGTACCCGGAACTGCCCGAACTCAGCGAATGGATGGATACCTACCAGCAGATCGCCCGGGGCAACCGGGCGGAACCGGACGCCGGCCGGCACCTGATTTCCTGGGCCCAGGCGGCAGGCTTCCGCGAGATCACGCCGTCGTCGTCCAATTGGCTGTACGCCACCGAGGAACAGCGCCGCTGGCAGGGCGATGTGTGGTCCGAGCGCGTCCTGCATTCGGCCTACGCGGAACAGGCCCTGGAACGCGGGCTGCTGGACCAGGCCGGGCTGGAGCGGATTGCGCGGGGCTGGCTGGCCTGGGCGGAGGCCCCGGATGCCTGGTTCCTGATTCCCAACGGCGAGATCCTGGCCCGCAAGCCCTGACCCCAATAGCAGACAGGACCTGGCGGACATGCGCGGACAGTATGACGTAGTGGTCATCGGCGGCGGCCACAACGGTTTGGTCGCCGCCGCCTATCTGGCCCGCGCCGGGCAGAAGGTGCTGGTGCTCGAGCGCGAAGACCGGCTCGGCGGGGCCGCCGTCTCGGCGGAAGTCTTCCCCGGCACCGGAGCTCGTATTTCCCGGTATTCGTATCTGGTCAGCCTGCTGCCAGGGCGCATCATCGAGGACCTCGGCCTGGATCTGCGGCTGCTGCGCCGGCGCTACTCGTCCTACACTCCGCTGCCCGGCACGTCCACCGGGCTGTTGGTGGACAACCAGGACCCGGAGGCTACCCGCTCCTCCTTCGTCGCCGTGGGCGCCGCGGCAGACTTCGGCGCGTTCACCGAGTTCTACGAGCGCACCGGCCGGCTGGCCCGGGCGGTGTGGCCAACGGTGACCGAGCCGCTGGCCCGCCGCTCCGACCTGCGCCGCCGGCTGGGCGATGACGAGTCGTGGAAGGACTTCATCGAAACACCGATCGGCGACGTCCTGGAGCGCACTTTCGCCTCGGACCTGGTCCGCGGCGTGGTCCTCACCGACGCGCTGATCAGCACGTTTGCCAGCGCCCGGGACGCCGACCTGCAGCAGAACAAATGCTTTCTCTACCACGTGATCGGCGGCGGCACCGGCGACTGGGATGTTCCCGAGGGCGGCATGGGCGCCGTCACCGCTGCACTGGAAACGGCCGCCCGCCGCGCCGGTGCGGAACTGCGCACCTCGGCGGAGGCCACCTCGGTGACTCCGGAAGGAGAGGTGCGGTACGACGACGGCGGGACCTACGTCGTGGTCTCCGCGAAGCGGGTACTCGCCAACGTCTCGCCTACGGTCCTCAACGGCCTGCTGGCCGCCGGCGGCGCGCAACCGGCCACGCCGCCCGCTCCCCCGCCCGAGGGCGCGCAGGCCAAGGTGAACCTCTTGTTGTCCCGGTTGCCGAAGCTGCGGGAGGGCGCCGTGGCGCCGGACGCGGCCTTCGGCGGAACCTTCCATATCAACGAGCTGTACTCACAGCTGGAGCGGGCCTACGCGGAAGGCGCCGCCGGCCGGATTCCGGATCCGCTGCCCGCGGAAATCTACTGCCATTCCCTCACCGACCCGTCCATCCTCTCGCCGGGGCTGCAGGCATCCGGTGCCCAGACCCTGACCGTGTTTACGCTGCAGACCCCGCACCGGCTGCTCACCGAGGAGAACAACGACGCAACCCGCGCCCAGCTGCAGCAGGCCGTGCTGGGCTCTCTCAACTCAGTGCTCGCCGAGCCGATCGAAGACTGCATCCTGCGCGACGTCCTTGGAGAACCATGCATCGAAACCAAGACCACACTCGATCTTGAACATGCACTGAACCTCACCGGCGGGAACATCTTCCACGGACCCCTCGACTGGCCGTTCGCCGAAGACGACGAACCACTGGACACCCCGGCGCAGCGCTGGGGCGTGGCCACGGCCCATGAACGGATCCTGCTCTGTGGAGCCGGCGCCCGCCGCGGCGGTGGGGTCAGCGGCCTCGGCGGCCACAACGCGGCCATGGCGGTACTGGAAAAGGGCGCCGGAATCGGGCGCGTAACCTCGTCGAGCGCCTGAACAGGATGTGCTGACCCGCACCGTAGGATCATCTGGTGCAAATCTCGTTATGGCTGGCGCTGCTCGGCGCCACGGTAGTGATTAGCTTCACCCCGGGCGCCGGCGCCATCAACACCATGAGCAACTCGCTCAACGCCGGCTTCTGCCGGTCCATCTGGGGCATCTTGGGCCAGCAGGCCGCCTTGGTGATCCACGTGGCGATTGTGGCGCTGGGCCTGGGCCTGCTGGTCTCCAACTCCCCGGTCCTGTTCGCCGCCATCAAGTATGCCGGTGCCGCCTACCTGATTTATCTTGGCCTGCGCCAGTTCCTTGCCCAGCCGAAAGGCAACGCGGAGGTCGAAGCGGCGCGCCGCGACGAGCCGGCCTTCTCCATGTTCCGGCGCGGCATGTGGGTCAACCTGCTCAACCCCAAGGCCATCGTCTTCTTTTTGGCGTTTATGCCCGGCTTCATCCGGCTGGACCAGCCGCAGCTGCCGCAGTACCTGGTCCTGATCGCCACGGTGCTGGCCGTGGACATTCTGGTCATGTGGTTTTTCTTCGCCGCTGCGGCCCGGTCTTTCCAGCGGTTCACGCGGACGGTGCGCGGACTGACCATGATGAACAGGGCCTTCGGTGTGCTTTTCATCGCGGTCGGCCTGATGCTGGCTTTCCTGTAGCCGCCTTCTCATAGACTCGACACATGTACCGCATCATCGCCGTCTGCACCGGAAACATCTGCCGCTCCCCCATGGCCGAGCGGATGCTGGCCCGTGCGCTCCAGGAAGCAGGACTGGGCGGCCAGGTCAGCGTGGACTCCGCCGGCACCACCGGCTGGGAGCTGGGACGGCCGATCGACCAGCGGGCCGGCCAGCGCCTGGAGCAGTCCGGCCTCAGCGCGCTGGACCACCGGGCCCGCAAGTTCGAGGCGGCCTGGTACGACGAGCGCGACCTCATCCTGGCCCTGGACGTGGACCACTATGACCAACTGCGGAACGGTGCACCGAACGAGGCCGCCCGGGACAAAGTCAGGCTGTGGCGCTCCTTCGACCCCGCGGTCGGTCATCTTGGTCCGTCGGATCAGGGGATCTACGATCCGTGGTTCGGCGAGGCCTCCGATTTCGACGTCAGCTGGCGGATGATCGACGCCGCGTTGAAGGGAATCATCGAGTTCGTGCGCAAGGAACTCGATGCCCGCTAGGCCGGTCCTGATCGCCGTCGACGGACGCTCCGGATCCGGCAAGACCACGCTGGCGGTGGAACTGGCGGCGCTGCTGCGGGTGCACCGCACGGTTTCGCTGTTCCATCTGGAGGACATCTATCCGGGATGGCACGGCCTGGCCGGCGGACAGCGGCGCTATCTGGAGACGGTGCTGCGTCTCTTGGCGGCCGGGGAGCCCGCGCGCTGGACCGCCTGGGACTGGACGAAGGACGACGACGGTGCCTCCCGCACCACGGAACCCGCCGACGTGGTGGTCCTCGAGGGCGTCGGGGCGGCGCACGCCGCCGCCCGCGGCCTGCTCGATGCAGTCGTGTGGCTGCAGGCTCCGTCCGTTGACCGGCGGAGACGGGCCTTGTCCCGGGACGGTGCCACGTACGAGCCGTTCTGGGATATGTGGGCGGCCCAGGAGGAGGCGTGGTTGGCCGGGGACGACGTGGCTGGTGCCGCCGACGTGGTCGTCGATTCCGGTCCCGCCGGCGCCGCTCCCGAGCAGGTCCTGCGGGCGCTGGCCTCGCTGCCGGCGCTTGAACATGCCTTGGCCCCCGAGCGCGCGGCCCGCGAGGGCGTCCGGCTGCTGGCGGAACGCGTGGATGCCTATCCGGACGCCGAGGCGACCTACCGCCGCGTGTACGCCGGCTCGGTCCGCAGCGTCTGGCTGGACAGTTCCAACGTCCACGAGGCCGCCGACCGGAACCGGATCAGCATCATGGCCGACGACGGCGGCAGCTTCGGCCAGTGGGCTGAGCACCGGAGCGGCACCACGCTGGTGAGCCAGCACAACACGACCGCGCGGATCAGCGGCGGGTTCTTCCGCTGGCTGGACGGCGCCTGGGGACACCGCCCGGCCACCGTTCCCGAGGACGTCCCCGGCGGCTTCGCCCTGGGCTGGCTGGGTTATCTGGGCTACGAGCTCAAACGTGAGACCGGCGGCAGGGACGCCGGCGTCCGGGTGCAGGACACCTCGCAGGACAGTGGCAACACCCAGGGCAACTCCCCGGATGCCGCGCTGGTGTTCGCCGGCCGCGCCGTCCTGCTCGACCATGTCCGTCAGTGCACGTGGCTGCTGGCCCTGGCCGGACCGTCCCGCACGGGCGAAGCGGCCGATTGGATCGCCGGCACTGCGGCAGTCATCCACGCCCTACCGCGGGCTTCCGGCCCGTCCCCGGAACCCGCACGGCCGCCCGCTGGCCTGGTCTTCCAGCCGCGCGACTCACGCGAGGCCTACCTGGCCAAGATCCGCGAAGCACAGGCGGAAATCGGCGAGGGCAACACCTACGAGGTGTGTCTGACCACCCAGCTGCACGCCACCGCGGCGGAGCCGCTGGATCCGCTGGACACCTACTTGGCCCTCCGCCGTCGCAATCCCGCGCCTTTTGCCAGCCTCTTGCGGTTCGGGACACTCACCGTGGCGAGCACGTCGCCCGAGCGGTTCCTCAGCATTACTGCCGAAGGCGGCCTGCGGGCCGAACCAATCAAAGGCACGCGGCGGCGCCTGGCAGATCCCGACGCCGATGCGGCAGTTGTCCAGGAACTCGCCGGCAGCGTCAAAGACCGGGCAGAAAACATCATGATCGTGGATTTGCTGCGGAACGATCTGAGCCACTTTGCCATACCGGGTTCGCTGCAGGTCAGCCGGCTGTGCGCCATCGAGTCCTACGCCACCGTGCACCAGATGGTCTCCACCATTGACGCACAGTTGTTGCCCGGGGCCGTTCGGGCCGAAGCCGTGGCGGCGGCCTTTCCCGCGGGCTCGATGACCGGTGCGCCGAAGATCAGCACCATGGACATCCTGGACCGGCTGGAGACCGGACCGCGCGGCGTGTATTCCGGCGCCGTGGGCTACTTTTCGCTGGACGGCGCTGCGGACCTGTCCGTGGTGATCCGGACGCTGGTGATGGACGGCAACCGGCTCAGCCTCGGCGTCGGCGGGGCAATCACGGCAGACTCCGTGCCCGACGACGAGTGGGACGAGGTGCGCGCCAAAGCCTTCGGAGTGCTCTCGGCGCTGGGCGCGGTGTTCCCGGACTAGCGCTCCCGGCTACTGCAGGGTGGCGGTCAGCCGGGCCACGTTATCCACGTAGCGCTGCCATCGCGGCCGCTGCCTCCACTCCTGAAGGGTCAGCTCCTTGGAAATCGCCCGATAGCTGTCCTGGATATCGGACAGCTCCTCCACGATGTTGTCGCCGAGCATCATCACGGAGACCTCCAGGTTCAGCGAGAAGGAGCGCATGTCCATGTTGCTGGAGCCGATGACGGCAACTTCGTTGTCCACCGTGAAGTGCTTGGCATGCAGCACCAGCGGCCTCGGGTAGCGGTAGATCCGTACTCCGGCCTCCAGCAGAGCCTGATAGTAGGACTGTTGGGCATGGTGGACCAGCGCTTGGTCGCCCACCTCGGACACGAAGAGTTCCACCTCGACCCCGCGCTGCGCCGCCGTCGTAATGGCATAGAGCAGCGAATCATCAGGCACGAAGTACGGGCTGCAGATGGACAGCCGCTCGACGGCCGCATAGATCAGCGTGTTGAACAGGCGCAGGTTGTTCTCGGTGACGAAGCCGGGGCCGCTGGGCAAGGCCTGGCAAGTCATCGGCCCGGGCTCGCGGATCGGAACCGGAGTGAACAGTTGCGCTTCGAGGATGTCGTCGGTTTCGCTCAACCAGTCGGTGGCGAAGACGACGTTCAGCGCGGTGACGATGGGACCCTCGTAGCGCGCCATCAACTCCACCCACTTGCGGCCGATCTTTTCGCTGGAGGTGCGCCGGTAGCCGGGTTCGATCAGGTTCTGCGACCCGGTGAAGGCCACGTGCCCGTCCACGACCAGGATCTTGCGGTGGTTGCGCAGATCGATCCGGCGCCACTGGCCGCGGACCGGCAACACCGGCAGCGAACGGCGCCAGTCGATCTGGGTGGTGTCCAGCCAGCGGCG
Organism: Arthrobacter sp. Dra40; assembly: GCF_059091905.1. NCBI lineage: Bacteria > Bacillati > Actinomycetota > Actinomycetes > Micrococcales > Micrococcaceae > Arthrobacter > Arthrobacter sp. Dra40. Next base: position 56,374 of record NZ_JBNHHB010000017.1, on the reverse strand, counting down.
GAACTTGCGGTAGCCGGTCACGCGGAGGGCTCCGATGTGATCGAACAACAGGCGCACGCGGACGCCCCGGGCGGCGGCTTCTTCCAGCGCGGAAAAGAGTTCGCCTGTGGTGTCGTCCCTGCTCATGATGTAGAACTCGATGTTCACGAACTCGCGGGCCTCGCGCACCGCCTCGGTCATGGCGGCAATCGACGCGTCGTAGTCCGGGTACAGCTCCACGTGGTTGCTGTCCACCATGGGGAAGGCGCCGAGCCGCCGGTTCAGCTCGGCCGCCGAATGCACCCAGGCCGGTGCATCCCGTTCGCTGCTGGGCTCCTCCAGATCGTGGGTGGCGGCCCAGACACGGCGGTTGACCTCCGCCTGCTTGGCGATCCGGCGTTCCGAGAGCCGGTAGCTGCCGAACATGAAGAACAGCGCCAGGCCGATCAGCGGGATGAAGAAAATGGCGAGCAGCCAGGCCATGGCGGTGTTGGGCCGGCGGTTGCCGGGAATCACACCCAAGGCGATGACGCGGATGGCCATGTCGATCACGCCGAGAATGACGACGACCCAGTCGGGGAATGTGCCCAGCCCCGCAAACGACCACAGCACGCGGCTGCTCCTCCCCTCCCGCCGTGTGCCGGCGCAATCCTCCCCAGCCTACCCGGCGGCCAGCGACAAACTAAGCTAGGCGTATGACAGTTCTGGTGTTCTTGGACCCTGCCTACGAGGCGGGCCGCATCGCAGATGCTTCACAGCCTCAGCTCATGGCCACCGATCAGGGGGCCACCCGCGGGGACGGCATTTTCGAGTCCCTGCTGGCCGTGAACGGCATACCGCGCAAGGTGCAGGCGCATCTGGACCGGCTGGCGGCATCCGCCCAAACCATGGATCTGCAGCTGCCACCGGCCGACGCGTGGGAGCGTGCGATCAAGACGGCCATCGCGGAGCACCCGCCCGTCGAGGAGCTGGTGATCAAACTGATGGTGACCCGCGGCGTGGAAGGCGCAGCCGCACCCACCGCCTGGGTCCAAGCGTCGCTGCCGCCGTCGGCTGGACAGCGCCAGCGCACCGACGGGATCTCGGTGCTGCTGCTGGACCGCGGCTATGACAGCTCGCTGGCCGAACGTGCCCCGTGGTTGCTGATGGGCGCCAAGACGCTCTCCTACGCGGTCAACATGGCGGCCCTGCGCTATGCCCGCAAGAACGACGCCGACGACGTCATCTTCACGTCCAGCGACGGCCGCGTCCTCGAAGGACCCACCTCCACCGTGCTGATGGCCCGGGTGCGCGATGGCGTCAGGACTTTGGTCACGCCGCTGCTGGAGAGCGGCATCCTGCCGGGCACCTCCCAGGCGGTGCTGTTCAAGGCGGCCGCCGCGGCCGGATGGCAGCTGGGCTACGGGCCCTTGGAACCGGACGACCTCTATGAGGCCGATGCCGTCTGGCTGGTCTCCAGCATCCGGCTGCTGGCACCGGTGAAGAGCATCGACGGCAAGGAAATCCCGGTGTCGCCGGAGTTAACCGAGGAACTGACCGCGCTGCTGGCCGAAGGCAGCCGGGAGTAGCGTCCGCCGGTCCCTGCCGCCGTCCGGCTCAAGCTCAGACGAAGATGAAGTTCCAGGTTCCGGCGGCCACGGCTGCCGCGGCCGCGGCACCGGCGATCAGCACGCCGCCCAGCAGCACCCAAACGTCCACCGTGCTGTAGGTGGACTCACGCGCCCAGGTCCGCCGACCCGCGCCAAAACCGCGCGCTTCCATGGCCACCGCCAGCCGGGTGGCCCGCCGGATGGCCTGCACAATCAGCCCGAACGCCTGCCCTACGAACGCGCCGGCCTTGGCCACGGGCCGGTTTTCGGCGCCCACCCCGCGGGCACGGCGGGCCAGACCCAGCGTGCGCCATTCCTCCACCAACAGCCCGACCAACCGCATGGCGGCCAGTGCCCCCAACACGAACCGGTGCGGCAGCTTCAGCTTCTGCGCCAGCGCGTCGGCCAGATCCGTGGGGTCGGTGGTCAGCAGCAGGAAAATGCCCGGCAGGGCGACGGCGAGCGAACGCAGGCCGATGGCGATGCCGCCGGCCACCGAGTCCTCGGTGAACACCACCGGCCCGAGCTGGAACAGCACGGCCCCGGTCTTCTCCGCCAGCAATGCCGTGGCCCAGGCACCGGTGGCCGCCGCCGCCAGCAAGGGCCAGCCGCGCTTGAACAGCAGCCACGGGTTCACGCCCAGCACCGGCATCAGCAGCAGCTCGGCCGCGAGCACCACCGACGCACTGACCCAGTCCACGCTGAGCATGACCACCACGGTAATCACGGCGACGGCCGCCAGCTTGGACACCGGGTTGGCGCGGCTGAACGGCGAAGCGGCGAGCCGCGGAGTCATCAGGTCCACGCTCATGCCGCCCTCCGAAGCGTCTGCACCGGTCGGACTCCGCCGCCGGCCACGCGCACGGCGGCACCGCCGAGCGCCGCGGTGAAATCGGCGTCGTGAGTCACCGACACCACGCTTTTGCCGTCGGCAACCAGCTCGGCCAGCAGGGTGACCAGTTCCGCCCAGGTGTTGGCGTCCTGCCCGAAGGTCGGCTCGTCCAGCAGCAGGATGTCCGGGCTGGTCGCCAGCATGGTGGCCACCGAGAGCCGGCGCTTCTCGCCGCCGGACAGCGTAAAGGGGTTGGCCCGCAGCAGCCGGGTCAGCCGGAGCCGTTCGGCGATGGTGTCCACTCGCTGCCGGACTTCCGCCTCGGGCAGCTTCGCCACCCGCCGCGGACCGAACTCCAGCTCATCGAGCACCGTGCTGGTCAGGAACTGATGTTCCGGTTCCTGGAACACGCTGCCAATCCGGGCCACCAGCTGGGCGGACTTCCATTTCACCGGGGACGGCGCCGCGCCGCGGTGCAGCGAAGGGGTGGCGGACAGCTCCCCCCGGGCGGGCGCCAGCAGGCCGCCCAGCGTGAGGGCCAGCGTCGACTTGCCGGCACCATTGGGCCCGGTAATGCTCAGGGCTTGTCCGCTGTGCAGGTCCAGGTCCACGCCGCGCAGCACCGGCCCGGTCTTCCGGCTTCGGGCCACGTCCAATCCCACCGCCTGCAGCAAGGGGCCGCCGGGAGCCGGAGCGGCGGGCAGCTTGAGCCGGGGAGTGTGTCCGGGAACCCAGACACCGGCCTGGACCAGCCGGGCGCGAGTGGCGCTTTCGGCCAGCACCTTGTCCGGCGGGCCGTCGGCCAACACGCCGCCTCCGGCCGCCAGCACGATCACCCGGTCCACCACGTCCGCCCAGACTGCCACCCGGTGCTCGACCACCACCAAGGTGGCGCCGGTCCGGTCCAGCACCCGGGCCACCGCGTCGCGCACTTCCTGCACGCCGTCCGGGTCCAGGTTCGCGGTCGGCTCGTCCAGCAGCAGCAGTCCCGGCCGCATGGCCAACACCGAGGCCAGAGCCAGCCGCTGTTTCTGGCCGCCTGAGAGGGCCGCGGTGGGATGGTCCAACGGCACGTCCAGTCCAACATCGGCCAGGGATTCGCGGACCCGGCCCCAGATCTCTGCGCGCGGCACGGACAGGTTCTCCGCCCCGAAGGCCACCTCGTCCCCCACCCGGGCCAGCACCAGCTGGCTTTCCGGATCCTGCAGCACCAGCCCGGCCCGGCCTCGGGCCTCCGAGGGGCGCAGCCCGGCCACGGTCAGCCGCCCAGCTTCCTCGCCTTCCCCGTCGTCGCCCAGCACGCCCGCCATGGCGTGCAGCAGCGTGGACTTCCCGGCGCCGGAAGCACCCAGCAACAAGACCCGCTCACCCGGAGCAATGCTGAAGCTGGCCCCGCTGACCGCCGGTGATTTACGGCCGGCATGCCGCCAGCCCCACACCTCGGCGAGAACCGGCACCGGGCCGGGCACCGCCGTCGTACTCTGCAGTCCCATGGAACGGCTCAGACGTCTGCCGTGCGGCCCGCCGCGAAGGAGGACAGCACGCCCGTCCTCGCCAGGCCCTTGACCGCCAGCCAGGGCAGCACCCCGGCAATCACCACACCGGACACGGCGGCGAAGCCCACATAGGCCAGCTGCCATTCGGGGGCCCAGAGCATGTTGTACAGGATGTTCTCGCTGATCGACAGCGCCAGGCCGGCACCGAGGCCGGCCAGCATCGCCACGAGCAGGTTGAACTTCCGGTACAGGAAGAGCAGGAAGACCAATTCTGCGCCCAGGCCTTGGATCAGGCCGGACACCAGCACGCTCATGCCGAAGCTGGTGCCCAGCAGGCCGGAGACGATGGCTGCCAGCATCTCGCAGTAGATTGCGGCGCCGGGCTTGCGGATGATCAGCCCGCCCAGCACGCCGGCCATCAGCCATCCGCCGGTGTAGAGGCCGGCAGAGGGTGGGAAGGCAACGGTGAGGCCCTCGATCAGCGGCCACGCCGCCGACCAGGCCCAGAAAATGACGCCGACGGCCACGGCCACCACCGAGGCGACGACGATGTCCACCACCCGCCAGCCGTAGCGCTGCTTGCGCGCGGGAGTGGGCGTGGTCGGTGCATTCGAAACGGTACTCACTTCAATCCTCCTGGGTGCAGGAGGGGAGGGCGGCCGTGTGGCGCGCCCCGAGAACTCGACTCCCTTCGCCGGTACTAACCGGAGCAGGTTCGAGGGTCTGCGGTCTCTCCGCACTCTCAGCGTCCCTCCCGGTGTCCGGCGTGTGCCGGTCGGTCGGACGCTCCCCTGTCGTTATCGGTGCTGTCTAGCAGCACGCACCAGTGTACACTCGCCCGGCCCGGCGGGCCCATTCAGCCACCATCCCGCGGAAAATGCACGACGGCAGCGGGCCGGGCCGGTGCCGGGCAGTAGGCTGGGAGCGGCAGAGCTGATGACACGGGGACGCAGCGCCCCGGGAAGGAGCAGGCATGACCGTTATATTGAGGCTCTTAGGCACCCTGGTAAGTATTGGTGCGGGATTGGCAGCCACCCACCTGCTGGGCTACGCGTGGAAGAAGGTCACCGGCCGCGACGCACCCCAGGCCGACGATGACCTGGAGAACAGCGTGGCTTCTGCTCTCGTTTTCGCTGCGGTCTCCGGCACGGTGGGACGGGTGATCCAGGTCCTGCTCAAGCGGGCCACCGCAAAGGCAGTCCTGCACTACGAGAAGACGCCGGAAATCGTCTAAAGCGGCACGTTCGGCGGACGCGCTGGCGGGGACGGGGCTGCGGCCCCGTCCCCGCTGCTCTCTAGTCCTTGTGCGTGCCGGTAGAGTCCTGCTCATTCCGGACTGGACCGGCCGCGGTCGCAGCGGCGTCGATCTCTGCGGCGTCGCCCTCTACCGGGTCGATCTCTGCGGCTCCGACGCCACCGGCGTCGATCTCCGCGTCGGGCTCTTCTTCGGCTGCCGCTTCCACCACCGCGTCGAGGTCGTCCACGCTGAGGATTTCCCTGCGCAAGTGTTTGGTGCGGTATCCGGCGCGGCCCACCATGTGTGCCGAGACCGGCACGGTGAGCAGCTGGAACAGCCAAGCGATGAGCAGCAGGGGCACGGCCGCCCAGTTGCCGAGCTGCAGCCCCAAGCCGGTCAGTAGCAGCAGCAAACCGAACACCTGCGGCTTCGTGGCGGCGTGCATCCGGGAGAGCACATCCGGGAACCGCAGCAGGCCGATGCCCGCGGCCAAGGACATCACCGAGCCCGTGATCAAGCAGGCGGCGGTGACGATGTCGAGGATCAGGTCAGTGTTCACGCGGCCGCCCATCGGTGACGAAGCGGGCCACGGCGACCGAGCCGATGAAGCCGACCAGGCAGATCACCACGACCAGCGTCAGATTGTTCATGTGGCCTTTGGCAGCCATGTCCACAATCAGTCCGGCGCAGACAACCGCCAGCAGCACGTCGATGGCCAGCAACCGGTCCAACAGCGAGGGCCCGCGGACCAGGCGGACCAGCGCCAGCACCGAGGCCAGGGCCAGGACCGCGCTGACGATGATTTGGGCAACCGGCATGATTTCCATGTTTACGCTGCTCCTCCTCTGCCGGTGCCTTCAGCCTTGACCAGTTCCAGTTCTTCCTTGGTCCCCATCACCCTGATCAGGCCCGCCTCGATCTTCCGTACCTCGGCCTGAAAGTCCTCGGCGGCTTCCTTGGTTGCTACGTCGATCACGTGCAGGTAGAGCGTGGAAGTGGACCGGTCAACGTCCACCACGAAGCTGCCCGGGATCAACGAGATGGCGTGCCCGGTGGCCGTCACCAGCAGGTCCGAGTGGCTTCGCAGGTGCACCGCCACCACCGCGTTGCGCAGCTTGGGGCCGGTGGTCAGGGCCAGCCAGAGCACTTCAAAGCTCGCTACGGCCACTTTCCAGACGAAGGTCGCGGCGAAGACCACCGCCGCCAGTGGATTGAAGCGCCCGCTGAGTTCGACCGGCGGCAGATAGAACAGGTTCACTATGACCAATGCGATCAACAAACCGAAGATCAGGTTGCCGGGGCTGAAATCCTGCCACAAGGCACCCCAGAGGAAGACCAGCCACGCCAGCAGCGGCAGCTCAACCCAGATGGAAATGCGCGGTTTCCTCACGGGGCAACCCCCTGCATCGCGCCCTCGCCGAGGACCGCCTCGATATACGGCGTGCGCTGCAGCATCTCCCGCGCAGCCTGGTCGCTCAGGTCGAAGAGCGGCCCGGCGAATACCGTCAGGGCAACGCCCATCGCCACCAGCCCGATCGTCGGCCAGACCATCGGCATGGGCAGCAACTGGACGATGCCCCGCCCGGTGAACCGCCCGTGCGGACGCTCCTCCACGTGGCGGGTGGTTCGTACCGCCGAGCCGTCGGGCTTGGTAGCCACCAGGACCGGATCCGGGTGCTCGGCGTCCTCCGGGCGCCGCCAGAACACGCGGTTCCAGACCCGGGCCAGGGCAAGCAGCGTCAGCAGCGACGTGATCATGCTGCCCGCCACCAGCACCCAAGCGATCGGAGTGCCCAGGTCCACGCCTCCCTGCACCAAGCCGATCTTGCCCAGGAAGCCGGAGAACGGCGGGATCCCGGCCAGATTCATGGCCGGCACAAAGAACAGGATGGCCAGCATCGGCGACAGCTTGGCCAGGCCGCCCAACCGGTCCATGTTGGTGGTGCCGCCGCGGCGTTCAATCAGGCCTGCCACCAGGAACAGGCTGGTCTGCACCGTGATGTGGTGCGCCACGTAGTAGACGGCTGCGGCCAGACCCACCACCGAGGACATCGCCAAACCGAACACCATGTAGCCGATGTGGCTGACCAGCGTAAAGGAGAGCATGCGCTTGATGTCGATCTGGGCCACGGCGCCCACAATGCCGACCAGCATGGTCAGCACGGCCACCACCATCAGGAACGTGTTCAGCCGGTCGCCCGGGAACAGCAGCGTCTCGGTGCGGATCAGGGCGTAGACGCCGACCTTGGTCAGCAGGCCGGCGAACACCGCGGTGACCGGCGCCGGCGCCGTCGGGTAGGAGTCGGGCAGCCAGAAGGACAGCGGGAAGACCGCCGCCTTGATGCCGAAGGCCACCAGCAGCATGAGGTGCAGCGTCATCTGCATCGACGGATCCAACTCGCCGAGCTTGATCGCCAGGTCGGCCATGTTGATGGTTCCGGTCGCCGCGTAGATCATCGCGATGGACACGAGGAACAGCATCGAGGAGATGACGCTGACGACGACGTAGGTCACCCCTGCGCGGATGCGCGGGCTGGTGCCTCCCAGAGTCATCAGCACGTAGCTGGCCGTGAGCAGCATTTCGAAGCCCACATAGAGGTTGAACAGGTCACCGGTCAGGAAGGCGTTGGACACACCAGCCACCAGGATCAGGTAGGTCGGGTGGAAGATCGATACCGGACCCTCTTCGTCGCTGTCCGCCATGCCCTGGCCGGAGGCATACAAAAGCACCGCCAGGCTGACGGCCGAGGAGACCACCAGCATCAGCGCGGACAGCTCGTCGACCACCATGGTGATCCCAAAGGGCGGGATCCAGCCGCCGATATTCACAGCCTGGGCGCCGTTGGCCCAGGCCGAGGCCAGCATGACGACCTCCAGCGCCAGCGTCACGGTCAGCGTGATGGCACCGGTACGGCGTTGGGCATTGGGATGGCGGATCAGCACGAACGCCAAGGCAGCGCCCAGCAGCGGCAGGACTACTGCCAGCGGAGCAATCTGTGCGGCGTTCACTTCTCCCTCTCCGTCCGGGCCCTGTTGGTAGCAGGTGTTTCCTCCGCCTCGTCGGGCGGAACGAACTCGGTGGTTTCCGCCGGAATTTCGGCGTCGTCTTCGGCATCGAAGGTCGGCTGGTTGGCCACGCGGCGGTCTTCGATATCGTCCTGGACCTCGTCCTGCCGTCCCAGCACCCAGGAACGGTAAATGATGGCCAGCATGAACGCTGTGACCGCAAAGGAAATCACGATGGACGTGAGGATCAAGGCCTGCGGCAGCGGATCGTTGTAGGTTTCGGCGGGGACGTCAACGCCGAAGATCGGTGCCAGCCCGGCCGGCCCACCAGTGCTAAGCAGCAGCAGGTTGGCGCCGTTAGTGATCAGCATCAGGCCGAGCATCACGCGGGTCAGGCTACGTTCGAGGATCAGGTAGACGCCCACTGCGAACAGCACGCCCATCACCAGCAGCAATGTCAGGTTGACCGTCATTTGGACACCTCCTCCTCGATCGTTGCCGGCGCCTGGAGTTCTGAAGCTTTTCGGCTGCGCGACGTACGTTCTTCGGTTCGTTCGTCGATTTCCGAGCCGAAGCTGCGCAGCACGTCCAGCACCAACCCGACCACCACCAGGTAGACGCCGATGTCAAAGATCGTCGAGGTGACGAACTTGTGGTCGCCGAAGACCGGCAGGCTGAACTCGATGATGGCGCTTTGGAAGACCTGGCCGCCCAGGAAGAGCGGGACGACGGCCGTCAGGGCCGCGGCGGCAAGCCCCACGCCCAGCAGCAGGCCGGCGCTGACGGGCGTGGCTTCAGCCAACTCGACCCGCCCGCCGGCCAGATAGCGGACAGTGAGCGCAATGCCGGCCAGCAGCCCGCCGGCGAACCCACCGCCGGGCAGGTTGTGGCCGGCCAGCAGCAAGTAGACGGAGAAGATCATCACGGAGTGGAAAAGCAGCCGGGTGATCACCTCGAAGATGATGGACCGACGTTCCGGCGCGAGGGTCCGGCCGGCCACGAGCCAGGCGTCACGCGGCACAACGGCGAACTTGCGGGCGGTCGCCAGGGCTGCTGCCTCGCGGTCCGAGTGCGCCACCATTTCGTAGCCGCGGCCCACCGAGCCGCTGGCGACGGCGTCAACGGACGGCGGCCGCTTGTCCCCGCGGCCGCGGATGAAGATCAGGCTTGCCACGCCGGTAGCTGCCAGTGCCAGCACGGAAATCTCCCCGAACGTGTCCCACGCACGGATGTCCACGAGGATGACGTTGACGATGTTCCGGCCGCCGCCGTCCTCGTAGGCCAGCTTCGGCAGGGCAAGTGATACCGGATCTGCCGTCCGTGCTGCCATCGCCGTCATCGCGATCACGATCATGGTCAATCCAAAGGCGGCGCCGATGACGGCGCGCAGCAGTTTGAAACGGCCGGGTGTGCGCAGCCACAGCCGCGCCGGCAGGGAACGCAGCGCCAGCACGATCGCCACCAGGGAGATGGTTTCCACCAGCATTTGGGTCAGGGCCAGATCCGGAGCACCTTGGATGGCGAAGATAAAGGCCAGTCCGTAGCCGGTCACCGAAACCATCAGCACCGCCATGAAGCGCTTATTGGCGCGGATGGCACCGAGCGCTCCCGCCGCCACGATCAGCCCCGCGATGGCCTGCGCCGGCGTATCGAACCACACCAGGCTCTCCGGCAGCGGGGCATCCATCAGCACGACGGCGGTCAACGGCGTCACGATGGCGACGATCAGGATCACGCATAGATAGAAGACCAGCGAACCGCGCTGGGTGCGGCCGGTGACCCAGATGGCCGCCTCGTCCAGCGCACCGATAATGCCGCGGTAGATCCGGTCGGCCTCCGGAATGAAGTGGATCTTCGATTGGAAGGCGGCCACCGGCGTGCGCAGCAAGAACAAGGCGACGCCGGCGGCAAGGGTGATTGCGGTCAGGCCCAGCGCCGGGGTCAATCCGTGCCAGAGCGCTAGATGCGTGGCCACCGTGTCCAGCGGGAAAAGCCCTGCATACGGCTCGACTGCGTCTTCCACCGGAACCGGCCACAGCCCGAACAACAAGGTGGCCACGGCCAGGATCGCCGGCGCGGCCAGGAAGGTCCACGGAACCGGTTTGAACTCGATGGCCTCCAGCCCGGGTTTGGCCGCGAACCCACCCCAGATAAAGCGGGCACTGTAGGCGAACGTCAGGATGGATCCAACCACAATGCCGGCCAGCAGCAGACCGCCCACCCAACCGGAGACCTCCTCGCGGTGGATGAAGGCTTCGTAGACCGACTCCTTGGCGACGAAGCCCAGCAACGGAGGCAGGCCGGCCATGGAGGCGGCACCGATTAAGGCCACCAGAAAGAGCTTCGGGGCTCTGCGGTACAGATGGGACAGTTCGCGGATGTCACGCGTTCCGGACTGGTGGTCAATGATGCCCACCACCAGGAACAGCGTCGCCTTGAAGAAGCCGTGGGCCAGCAACAAGCCCAAGCCGGCCAAGGCGGCTTCCTGGGACCCAAGTCCTACCACGAGGGTCAGAAAACCCAACTGGCTGACCGTGCCGTAGGCCAGGATCAATTTCAGGTCGTGCTGGCGCAGAGCCTGCCAGCCGCCCACCAACATGGTCAGCAGCCCCAGTCCCAGCACGACGGCGTGCCAGTACTCGGTACTGGAGAATCCGGGAGACAGCCTGGCCACCAGGTAGATGCCGGCCTTCACCATGGCCGCTGCATGCAGATAGGCGCTGACCGGCGTCGGCGCGGCCATTGCCGCCGGGAGCCAGAAGTGGAACGGCACCAACGCCGACTTGCTGATCGCCCCAACAAGCATCAGCAGGATGGCGATATCGATGATCTGTCCGTGGGCCATGAGCGAACTGGCGTCTGCGAGGATCTCGGAGATCCGGTAAGTGCCGGCGGTCTGGCCAATCATCAGGATGCCGACCAACATGGCCAGGCCACCCAAGGTGGTGACTATCAAGGCCTGCAACGCCGACCTACGCGCCGACAGCCGGTGCCTGGCATACCCGATCAGCAGGTAGGAGAGAACACTGGTCAGTTCCCAGAAGATGTACATCAGGATCAGGTCATCGGCGGTGACCAGACCGAACATGGCGCCACTGAAGGCCAGCAACTGTGCCCCGAAAGGACCGATGTCGGGATCGTCGGCCTTGAAATAGCGGGCGCAGTAGAACAGCACTAGGGCGCCGACGCCGAGGATGAGGATGCAGAGGACCGCGGCCAGCGTGTCCATCCGGAACGCCAGCTCCAGCTGCAGGCCCGGCACCCAGGAGTAGACTTCCGACGGCGGAGCGTTGGGAGCGCCGCTCAGTGCTTTCTGGTTCGCGCCGGTGTAGCTGCCGAACGTGGCGATCAGCCAGATGAACCCGGCGGCGGGAACCGCAGCCAGAATGTAGAAGGTTGACCGACCGAGTTTCCGGAAAATCAAAGGCGCTACAAAGGCCACCGCAAAAAGCAGGGTGAGCACAATCAGCACGGGGATACTCCGGAACTTCCTTCAAGTTTGGCAAGGATTAGGCGAACAAGGCCATGCTTCATTCTACTCATGGCATAAACGACTCCGCCCCGCCGGGGTGTCGCATCCGGCCGCCAAGCCTCCTCCGCCAGGCCCTCAGACGCACTGTTCGGCAAAGATTCACGGGGCTGACGGCGCTGCTCAAAGTTCGCACCGAGCGAAACGGATAGCATCGCGGTATGACTGACTCGGCCGGTATGCCGGCAACCCAAGAAGCGGGCAGTGCGGCAGCGGAACGGCTGAATAAGAAGCACGTCCTAGCCTGGGCGTCCTGGGACTGGGGTTCGGCGGCTTTCAACGCCGTGATGACAACGTTTGTCTTTACTGTCTACCTGACCAGCGATGCATTCGGCGGCGACGCGTTCGCCTCGGAAGTCCTCGGCTACGGACTGGCCATCGCCGGACTGGCCATCGCGCTGCTGGCGCCGGTTACCGGCCAGCGCTCGGACACCGGCGGCCGCCGCAGGTTCTGGCTTGGCGTCAACAGTGTGGCGGTGGCGGTGCTGACCGGCCTCTGCTTCTTTGTCTTCCCGTCGCCGGGGTTCCTGTTCCTGGGCGTAGCGCTGATCGCGCTGGCCAACGTCTTTTTCGAGTTCGCGAATGTGAACTACTACGCGATGCTGACGCAAATTTCCACCCCGTCGACCATCGGCAAAGTCAGCGGCTTCGGCTGGGCCATGGGTTATGTTGGCGGCGTCGTGGCGCTGGCGCTGGTGCTCGTCGGGTTTGTCCTGCCGGAAAGCGGTTGGTTCGGGGCCACGGCGGACGACGGGCTGAACATCCGCATGGTGGCGGTGTTCTGCGCCGTCTGGTTCATGGTGTTCGCGCTGCCGGTGCTGTTTGCCGTGCCGGAGATCCCTCGGCAGCCGGCGGCCGCGTCGCTAGGTTTCTTCGCGTCCTACGGGCTGCTCTTCCGCCGGATCAAGGCGATCTTCCGCTCCAGCCCGCACACGATTTTCTTCTTGATCGCCAGCGCCATTTTCCGCGACGGGCTCGCCGCGGTGTTTACCTTCGGCGGGGTGATTGCCGCGGGCACCTTCGGATTCTCACTCAGCCAAGTGATCGTCTTCGCCATCGCCGGCAACGTGGTTGCGGCGCTGGGGGCGGTGTGCGGCGGGGTGCTGGACGACCGGGTCGGCCCGAAAAACGTCATCGTCTGGGCGTTGTCCGGACTGATCGTCGCGGCCGCCGCGATCTTCGTCCTGGGCGCCGGCGACCATGTGTTCTTCGGCAACGTCTGGACCGGCGACACCACCTTCTGGGTGTTCGGCCTGCTGCTGTGCCTGTTCGTCGGGCCGGCACAGTCGTCGTCGCGGGCCTATCTGGCCCGGCTCGCGCCGCACGGCGAGGAGGGCGAGTTTTTCGGCCTCTACGCCACCACCGGCCGGGCCGTCAGCTTCCTGGCGCCATCGCTGTTCGCACTGTTTATCACCGTCTTCGGCGAACAGCGCTATGGCATCCTGGGCATCCTGGTGGTGCTGCTGGTCGGCCTGCTGATGCTGCTGCCGGTCAAAGCCCCGGCCAAAATCCAGCGGGCCACCACTCCCGCGGCCTGAGTCCGCCGGCCCGCCTGCGCCCGCCCCGCGGGCCCTGGCTGCACCGTCAGCGCGGTCTGCACAACCGGTGCAGTCGGCCGGGTCAACGTTCGATGACCGTGCGGTGGAAATTCTGGTAGCTGCGCGACGCGGTGGGCCCGCGCTGGCCCTGATAGCGGTTGCCGTATTCGCCGGAGCCGTACGGGTGCTCGGCCGGCGAGGACAGCCGGAAGAAACACAACTGGCCAATCTTGGAGCCCGGCCAGAGCTTGATCGGCAGCGTTGCCATGTTGGAGAGCTCAAGGGTTACGTGTCCGGAAAAGCCGGGATCGATGAATCCTGCCGTCGAGTGGGTCAGCAGGCCCAGCCGCCCCAGCGAGGACTTGCCCTCCAGCCGGGCGGCGATGTCGTCGGGCAGCGTCACCGTCTCGTACGTGGAGCCGAGGACAAATTCACCCGGATGCAGGATCAGCGGTTCGTCCGGGTCCACCTCCACCAGGCGGGTGAGCTCGGGCTGTTCCAATTGCGGGTCGATGTGTGCGTATTTGTGGTTGTCGAACAGCCGGAAGAACCGGTCAAGCCGCACGTCCACGCTCGAGGGCTGGATCATATCCGGCTGGAACGGATCAAGAATGATGCGTTCGGAGTCCACTTCGGCACGAATGTCACGGTCGGAGATCAGCACACTCTAAAAATACACGGGACTGGGCCCCTCCCCCGCCGCATGACGCTGCCGCCCCCTGGCGCATCCGTGCTCCGCCCCCTGTCCCGAACCGTGTTGGGGTGCGACCATGGAATCAGTCGGGCCGCTCGAGATCCGTTGGCGGCCACCTAACCGCTGCCGGCGGGGGAACGAACGGCCTCCGCCGGCAGCCCTCATCCGCGGCCCTTCGTGCTGCCTTATTTGACGCAGCCTTATTCGACGCAGCCTTATTCGACGCTGCCTTATTAGACGCAGCCTTATTCGACCGGTGCAGCCTTGCCGATCTCCGTGCGCACCGCATACAACTCGGGGAAGAACGTGAGCTCCAGCGCCCGGCGGAGGAAGCCGACGCCGGAGGATCCGCCGGTGCCGTGCTTCATGCCGATGGTCCGCTCCACTGTTTTCAGGTGCCGGAAGCGCCAGAGCTGGAAGTTGTCTTCCAGATCCACCAGTTCCTCGCAGGCCTCGTAGACGTCCCAATTCCGCCCGGCGTTCTCGTAGACGGAGGTGAACATCTCCACCAGTTCCTGGTTGAAGACGTGTGCCTCGGTCACGTCCCGGTCCAGCAATTCCGCCGGAACCCGATAGCCGTGCCGGTGCAGATAGGCCAGGAACTCGTCGTACACGCTGGTCTGCTCCAACAGCTCCGCGAGCAGGGCCTGCGCGGCCCGATCATTCGCGAAAACATCCAGCATGCCCTTGTTCTTGTTGCCCAGCAGGAACTCCACCGCGCGGTACTGATAGGACTGAAAGCCCGACGACGACCCGAGCGCCCCGCGGAACTCGGCGTATTCGGACGGCGTGAGCGTTGCCAGCACCGACCATTGCTCGGTCAGCGAGCGCTGGATGTGCTTGATCCGGGCGATGCCCTTCATCGCGAAGCGAAGGTCGTCGTCGCGCAGTTTCTGCCGCACCGTGCGCAACTCGTGCAGCACCAGTTTCAGCCACAGCTCGGAGGTCTGGTGCTGGATGATGAACAGCAGTTCGTCGTGGTGCTCAGGCCGGCTGACCGGGTGCTGGGCAGAGAGTAACTGGTCCAAGGACAGGTAGGAGCCGTAGCTCATCTTGTCCGAAAAGTCGGTCTCGATATCTTCTTCGAGCCCGCGGGTGTTCTTGTCTACGGTCATAGCGGCTTCCATCGGTTCCCCTGCCACATTGCAGGACTGCTACCAGCCTACGGCGCAGGGCTCGGGAACGCTCCTGTCGCCGCGTTCCGCCCTCAGCCGCGGACCGACGAGTCCCAACGCCACGTCTGTCCGCGTGTTTCCGGGGTCCTGCCGCTGGCCCGCAACAGGTCCTGCCACGGATCGTCAGTCCGCTCCGACGCCGGGAAAATCCGGTCCAGCACCCGACCAATCACCACATCATCCGGACGGTAGCCGATCCCGTGGGCAGCGAGGATATCGAAACCGTGCAGCACGGCTTCAGCCACACCCATGGCGGCAAAACCGGACGCGTCCGAGATTCCCGCCGGATGGTAGCCCCGGTGCCCCGTCGGTGCGGTGGCGGTGACTGCATACAGCAGGCCGGCCGCGGCGTCGAAGCAGCTGACGATTCCGGCCGTCCCCGTGGCCGGATCGGGCCAGAACAAGATCTCCGGCCCGCATGACCGCCACGGCGGCGGATCCACCAACACCACGTAGTCATCCTGCGGCGGCTGGCGGCCGGACAATTGCATCGCATAGAACGCGAAGTCGTCCATGAGGTGGGCGGCCGTCTCGCGGCAGTCCCACGCCAGTTCGAGCGCGGGCTTACCCCAGGCATCGTCCGGCAGTTCCGCAAAGCGGCCGGTCAGGTCGTCGGTGATGATGCGGAAGTCGTCCGCTGTCGGTCCCATTCGACGATCCTGCCGCAGGATGGCGTCCGGCGCCACCAAGCGGCCCCGGAAGTCAGCGCAATAATGTCAGCGCGCCCGGCGTTCACCGGCTTCCACCGGGGCCGCGATGACGTTCCCGTCAACCGGCATCGGGCAGGTGCCAAAGTCGGTGAAAGCGCTGGGAAAATTAGTGGCCCGGTTGAAATCGATCAGCACGGTACCGTCCGGGCCGGGACGGCGAGTGGCGACGGAACGCCAACCCGCAGTGGTGTTGCCGTTGGTGGCGTCATGGAAGTTCAGCGACAACGCACCCAGTTTCTCCGGCTCGGCCACCAGCGTGTGCCGGGTGCCGTCCAGTTCGAAGCTGACCGTGCCCACCGCGGTGATGGCGCCAGGCACGTCCGGGTTCGACGTGGCGATTGGCAGGGTCCGCGGTTGGTCGTATTCATCAAACCTGCCGGCCACCACCAGATCCGGGTTGTAGTCGAAGACCGGAACGGCCTCGAAGTCCGCATGCACCGGCGAATTATTGTCCCGGGTCCGGACGGCGTAGCGGTCGCCGCGGGCGGCGAGTTCGACGGCGATGCTGCCGCGGCGCACCCAGAGCAGCGATTCCTCGTTGCCCAAAGTGGCCGTAAACGTCCCCACCGCCGGCTCGCCGGTTTCCATGAAGTACAAGCCGTCGTCGGCGGTTGCTGTCAGGGTGGCATGTCCGCCGGCGGATGCGGGACCGTTGGCGCTCCACAGGCCCGGGACCTGGTCCAGCGGTGCCGGCTCGGCGGGCAGCCACTGCAGCGAGGTCAGCGTCAGCCAGCCGTGCTCGACGGCCAAAGCCTGGTTCCGGTGATCCCGGAAGCGCAGCCAGCTTTCCCGCCGCCGGGCGTCTTCACCTGAATTCCCCATGCTCGCCTTCCCTCACGCTACGCCCGCAGTTGCCGGACGGTATGCGGCACAACGTCCCATCCTGCTCGCCGTATTCCCCTGGCCAGCCGGTTCCGGGCCCGCGCGAACCATGGCGCATTTGCCTGCGGGAGAATACGCTCTACTTCTACGAGGCTGCGTGGCACATAAAAGCGACAGAAGCCGGGCAGCCGGAGCGTCTACCAGAACGTGGAGGCTAGTGCCGATGCCCAGAGACGGATACCGGCCGCGCTGCCGGCGCGGTACAGCTCGAACCGGAGCGGCCGTGGTGCTGGCCCTCGGAGCCACGCTGCTGGCCGGCTGCGGCGCCGAGGAGGGACCTCCCACTCTGACTTGGTACATCAACCCGGACGCGGGCGGCCAGGCGGCGATCGCCCAAAAATGTACCGAGGCCGCGGGCGGCGAGTACCGGATCGAAACCTCGCTGCTGCCCAATGACGCCGCATCGCAGCGGGAGCAGCTGGCCCGGCGGTTGGCGGCCAGCGACTCGTCGCTGGACATTATGAGCCTGGACCCACCGTTCATCCCCGAACTGGCGGAGCCGGGATTCCTGGCTCCGGTCCCGGACACTGTCGCGCAGCGCACCACGCAGAACGTCGTGGAGGGGGCTCTGACCGGGGCCACCTGGAAAGACAAACTCGTGGCCGTTCCGTTCTGGGCCAACACGCAATTGCTCTGGTACCGGAAGTCGGTGGCCGAGGCAGCAGGCCTGGACATGACGAAGCCGGTCACCTGGCAACAACTGATCGATGCCGCCGCCAAGGAAGACAAGTTCCTGGGCGTGCAGGGCCAGCGCGGCGAATCCATGACCGTCTGGCTGAATGCCCTGGTCGAATCGGCCGGCGGCCACATTCTGGAGAACCCCGAGGCCCAGGCCGACCAGATCGAGCTGGGTCTGGCCAGCAAGGCCGGGACGGAAGCCGCCCAGGTCATCTCCACCATCGGCAAGGACGGGCTGGGCGGGCCGGGGCTGCCAACCCAGGACGAGAACAATTCGATGATCCTCTTCCAAGGCGACAAAGGCTCGTTCATGGTGAACTGGCCGTTCGTCTGGCCGGCGACCAACGCCTCGGTGGAGGACGGCACACTGGATGCATCGCTGATTAAGGACATCGGCTGGACTCTCTACCCGCGGATGACCGAAGGCGAGCAATCGGCGCCGCCGCTCGGCGGCATCAACCTGGGCGTTGGGGCCGCCAGCAAACACCCCGATCTGGCCTACGCCGCCATAGAGTGCATCGTCACCCCGGAGAACCAGGCCGAGTACTTCCTTACCAATGGCAACCCGCCCTCGAACACCGAGGCGTACAACGATCCGCGGATCAAGGACTCCTTCCCGATGGCCGACACCATCCGCGAATCCTTGGAACTGTCGGCGCCACGTCCGCAGACGGTTTTCTATAACGAAGTTTCCACCAGCCTGCAGCAGAATTTCGCACCGCCGGATCAGGTGGATCCCGCCATCACGCCACAGGAGACCTCGGACTTCATTGTTTCCGTCCTACGGGGGGAGAACCTGCTGTGAGCACCGCGACCGAAACTCCCACTCTCCCGAGCGGCCAAACCGGGCGCACCGGCCGGCGCCGCGCCATTCAACAGTTCAGTGATCGGGCCAAGGCCGAGCGCCGACTGGGCTGGTGGCTGGCGGGCCCGGCCTTCGTCATCATGCTGGCCGTCACGGCCTACCCGATCCTGCAGGCATTGTTCGACTCGCTGTTCAGCTACCGGCTCACGGCCCCCGACGAGCGCGAGTTCATCGGGCTGGGCAACTACGGCGTGATCCTCACGGACATGGTTTGGTGGCGGGACCTCGGGGTGACGCTGCTGATCACAGTGGTGACCGTCGTCGTCGAACTCATCCTGGGTTTCGCGCTGGCGCTGGTGATGCACAAGGCGCTCAAGGCGGTGCGCGGCTGGCTGCGCACCGCCATCCTGGTCCCCTACGGGATCATCACTGTGGTCTCCGCGTTCGCCTGGTTCTATATGTTCGATATCAACTCCGGCTTCGTGAACACCTGGTTCAATTGGGTGCCCGGAATCGATCCGGACCTCAACTGGTTCGCCGGCACATGGACCTCGCTGGCCGTAATCATGGCCAGCGAAATCTGGAAGACCACCCCGTTCATTTCGCTGCTGCTGCTGGCCGGGCTGGCGCAGGTGCCGGACGAGCTGACCGAAGCCGCGGAAGTGGACGGCGCCACGTGGTGGCAACGGATGCGCCGGGTGATCCTGCCGAACATGAAGGCCGCGATCATGGTTGCCGTGCTGTTCCGGGCGCTCGATGCGTTCCGAATATTCGACAACGTCTTCATCATGACCAACGGCGCGTTTAACACTGAGGTGCTTTCGCTGCTGGCCTACCGGACCTCCATCGGGCGGTTGGAGATCGGCCTCGGATCGGCGGTGTCGGTGCTGCTGTTCGTCTGTGTGCTGCTGATCTGTTTCATCGCGATCAAGCTGTTCAAAGTGGATCTGGCCAGCCAGAGAGGAGACAAGTGATGAAAGCATCACGGACCAAGGAGCGGGTGACGTGGATCATCATTTCCATACTGGTGCTGATCTATGCGCTGTTTCCGGTGGCGTCCATTCTGGCCACCTCCTTCAAGCTGCCCAGCGAACTGACCTCGGGCAAGTTCCTGCCGGCCACGTGGACGGGATCCAACTATGAACAGATCCTGGTCGGCTCGGCGCAGGATCTGTTCCTGAGTTCCCTGCGGAATTCCATCGGCATCGCGCTGATCGCAACGTTCATCGCCGTTGTCCTGGCCACGCTCTGCGCCTATGCCATTGCCCGGCTGGACTTCCCGGGCAAGAAGGTCATTCTCACCACCGCCCTGGCGGTATCCATCTTCCCGGTGATCTCGATCGTCACGCCCTTGTTCAACCTCTGGCGGAACATTGGCCTGTACGACACGTGGCCGGGCCTCATCATTCCCTACCTGTCGCTGACTTTGCCCATCTCCATCTGGACGCTGGCGGCGTTCTTCCGGCAAATCCCGTGGGAACTGGAACAGGCCGCGCAGGTGGACGGAGCCACCACGTGGCAAGCCTTCCGCAAGGCCATCGTGCCGCTGGCCGCGCCCGGCGTCTTCACCACGGCGATCATCGCGTTTTTCATCGCCTGGAACGACTTCGTCTACGGCATCTCCCTGACCTCGACTGAGGCCGCACGACCGGTCCCTGCGGCGCTGGCCTTTTTCACCGGCGCTTCCCAGTTCGAGTCGCCGGTCGGCGCGATCTCCGCGGCGGCAATCATTGTCACCATTCCCATTGTGCTGCTGGTCCTGTTGTTCCAGCGCCAAATCGTCTCCGGCCTGACCCAAGGCGCCGTCAAGGGCTAAGCCCGCGGCAGGAAAGGACATCCCATGGCATCGATCACGTTGCAGAACCTCGTCAAGCAGTACGGCGACGGCTTCCCCGCAGTCAACGACGTCAGCATCGACATAGACGACGGCGAGTTCATCATCCTGGTGGGCCCATCCGGCTGCGGCAAGTCGACCCTGCTGCGCATGATCGTGGGGCTAGAGGACATCACCTCCGGCGACTTGCTGATCGACGGTAAGCGCGTCAACGAGAAGGCGCCCCGGGACCGGAACCTGGCCATGGTGTTCCAGAACTATGCCCTCTACCCGCACCTGACCGTGTTCGAGAACATCGCGTTCCCGCTGAGGTTGGCCAAGGGCAAGCACACCGAGGACGAGATCCGGAAACTGGTCACCGACGCCGCGAAGACCCTGGAGCTGACCGATCATCTGGAACGCAAACCGGGCAACCTCTCTGGCGGCCAGCGGCAGCGCGTGGCCATGGGACGGGCGATCGTCCGGCAGGCCGATGCGTTCTTGTTCGACGAGCCGCTGTCCAACCTGGACGCCAAGCTGCGCGGCCAGATGCGTTCGGAAATCTCGCAGATGCAGCGCCGGCTCGGCGTCACCAGCGTCTACGTCACGCACGACCAGACCGAGGCAATGACGCTGGGCGACCGGGTGGCAGTGCTGAAGAAGGGGGTGCTGCAGCAGATCGCCTCCCCGCGAGAACTGTACGAACAGCCGGTCAACCTGTTCGTGGCGGGCTTCATCGGGTCTCCCTCGATGAACTTCCTGCCGGCCACCTTGGAGGGCAACGTCCTGCAGACGCCGATTGGGAACATCCCGGTCACTGAGGACAAGGCGAGAGCCGCCGCGGGCAAGAAAGTACTTCTGGTGGGCCTGCGGCCGGAATTCTTCGAGGATGCTGCGCTGGTGGAAGAGCACAAAAAGCACATGGGTTCCTCGTTTATGGCCGAGTTGACCCACACCGAGTGGCTCGGCAACGAACAGTACGGCTACATCAACTTCGACCCGGATCCGGAGGTCCGCGAGCTGCTTAACTCGCTGGCCGCGGACATGGACGCCGACGAGTTGCGGCCGCAGATCGTCGTCACGCTGGACGCCGCCAGCCGGATCCGCGGCGGGCGCCCGGCCGAACTGTGGCTGGATAGCCGCAAGATGCACCTGTTCGATCCGGAAACCGGCGACAACCTCACTCGTGATGCGGAAGCCGGGGCGGCCCTGACTCAGGAGGCCAACACCGCCCGGGCCGAAGAAATCAGCGAAGCCCGCGAGCGCGAGGCCTCCACGGCCGGGCAGCCGGCCTGAATTCCGGCTGGCCGCGGACCTGGGGTAAACTCGGTTTCGTTGTTGACCGGATCCGGCTTTCTCGCCGGATCCTGTGCGGGCGTAGCTCAATGGTAGAGCGCTAGCTTCCCAAGCTCGATACGCGGGTTCGATTCCCGTCGCCCGCTCCACTCGCACCCCGGCCCATGGGCCGGGGTGCTTCTCTTTGCCCTGTTGCCCGTCGGTGCGTGACTACTCGATGTCCTCGTCCGGTTCGAAGCCGGATCGGTCAACGGCTCGGTGGTAGCGCATGCCGGTGGCGCCACCCAGAAGCGCCCCGGCCAGGCTGGCCAGCAGCACCACTCCCAGCGCGATCAGGCCCGGAATAGTCAAATCTTGGATGGGCCGCTCAACGACCGGCACCGGGGCCGGCCCCGTCAGCACACCCAAACCGCCGACGGCCAGCCCGATCACTCCGGCGATGACCGACATCACGATGCCCCACAGCCATACCGCCAGGCCCTGCCTGAGTCCGTCGAACCGCGCCATCCGTCCTGCCACGTAGCCGCCGCCGAAATACGCCAGCAAGAAGATGACCCCCAGCGCTACCCCTGCGGTGATGGCTGCCGCGCCGCCGCTTTCCGTGATGTTGTTCAACCAGCCGCGCACTTCGGTCTCATTGGCCATCCCGAAGGCCGCGGCCACGCCCACAACCGCCGACGTGATCAGCACAATCAAACCCGATGCCGCCAACCAGCCGAAGAACGCCGAGCCCAGCCTCAGCCCGCCGTAGGCATTGTGTTCCCGCAGATACAGCGACTCCGCGTCGAGGGCTGCCTCAGGCCGGTAGGCGCTGGTGTCGCTGTAGCTCCGTTCGGCTGCTATTGCTCCGTCTGGTCTGCCGCGGCCGGCATCCGGGTCCATGCTGTCCGCGGTGGGCCGGCGTTCGAAGGCGGCAGTCTGCTGTTGGTCCCAGTCCGCGACCGGCGTCGCCTGGGTGGGCGCAGGTTCTGTTGGTGTGGCGGCCGGCATGGCCTGTGTAGGCGGAGCTGATGCCTCCATCGGCGCTGGTTCGGGCTCTCGAGGTTCCCCTGAACCTGCCGGAGCATCGGCTCCCTGTCGTGGAGTGCCGTCGTCGTACCGATCCCTGCCGATATCCGAACTCATGATGACTCCTGCTTCGATGGATCGCATCGCTGCCTTCTGGTGGCAATACCCTAGTCGCGGCGCTAGCGTCAAACCAGAACCGGATCCGTTTCACCAGTGGCCGGAAGAAGACTAAACTTGGACCCGATGATGCGCAAAATGTTCAAGTCCAAGATCCACCGTGCGACGGTGACGCACGCCGACCTGCATTACGTCGGGTCCGTGACCGTGGACCTCGACCTGCTGGACGCTGCCGACATCCTTCCCGGCGAGCTGGTGTCCATCGTGGATGTCACCAACGGTTCCCGGCTGGAGACCTACACCATCGCCGGTGAACGCGGTTCAGGCGTCCTCGGTATCAACGGGGCCGCTGCGCACCTGATGCATGAAGGTGACCTGGTCATCCTGATCACCTATGCCGACATGACCGACGCCGAGGCGCGGTCCTTCGTTCCCTCCGTGGTGCATGTGGACGCGGACAACAAGATCGTTGAGCTGGGCTCCGACCCCGCTGAGTCCGTGAACGAAGGGCTGATGCGGCCGCCGTACGCGGTTAAGTAACCTCCCCGCTGTCCCAGCCGGAAGGCTGCTCAGCCCCGGTGGAACCGCTGGTGCAGCCTGCGGACCTCGTCCGTCAGCTCGGCGGACGGGCCGCCGACCTGGATCCCCGGCGCCACCATCCGGATCGGCAACGCGGCCACCGGCGCGGGTTCGATGCGCCATTCCGCCAGCCACCGGCCCAGCTGTTCTGACGACGCCGCGTAGATGATCCGTCCCAGCCCCACCCAGGCGTGCGCGGCCGAACACATCGGGCAGTGCTCGCCCGAGGTGTAAACGGTCGCCGTGAGGCGTTCCTCGGGTGCGAGGTTGCTGGCCGCCCAGCGGGCAATCTCGAACTCCGGATGCCGGGTCTGGTCCCCGTCCTTGACCCGGTTGCGGTCCTCGAACAGCACGTTGCCGACGGCATCGACCAGCACCGAGCCGAACGGTTCATCCCCGTCATCCAAGGCTTCACGAGCCAGTTCCACGCAGCGGCGCAGGTGCCTGAGGTCCTCTGGTGCCAGTTCCATGCGCTGATTATGGCAGAGACCGGCGCAGCCGGGTCTTTGGCTGACAACCGGCGTGGTCTACGCTGCTGCCATGGTGCGGACTCCGGCAGAACACGCGGCAGCAATCCGGCAGGGCTACAGCTTTGACGGGCCGGCCATCCACCTGGGCGCAGCGCTGGTGGACGGCCAGGTGCACCCGAAGGCAGCGGCACGGCTGCCGCTGTCCATGATGAACCGGCACGGCTTGATCTCCGGTGCCACCGGCACCGGCAAGACGATCACGCTCCAGATCATCGCCGAACAGCTCTCGGCGCATGGTGTCCCGGTGTTCCTGGCGGACATCAAGGGCGACCTGACCGGCCTCTCCACCCCGTCGGCCGGGAGCAGCAAGCTCGCCGAGCGGACGGCAAGCGTCGGGCAGGACTGGAAGCCGTCCGCCTACCCGGTGGAGTACTTTTCGCTGGGCGGCGACGGCACCGGTGTCCCCATCCGCGCCAGGATCTCCGACTTCGGCCCGCTGCTGCTGTCCCGGGTGATGGAACTGAACGAGACGCAGGAATCCAGCCTGCAGCTGGTCTTCTACTACGCGGACAAGAACGACCTGGAGCTCTACAATCTGGCGGACCTGCGTGCCGTGATCCAGTTCCTGGTCTCCGACAACGGCAAAGAGGCCCTCGCGAACCTGGGCGGACTGTCCAAGGCCACCGCCGGAGTGATCCTGCGCGAGCTGGTGTCCTTGGAGGCCCAAGGCATGGACACGTTCTTCGGCGAGACGGAGTTCGACACCTCCGAACTGCTGCGCACCGCCGAAGACGGCCGGGGCATCATCTCCTGCCTGGAGTTGTCCTCGCTGCAGCAGCGCCCTCTGCTGTTCTCCACCTTCATGATGTGGCTGATCGCCGACCTGTTCGCTGAATTGCCGGAGATCGGGGACGCGGAACAACCCAAGCTGGTGTTCTTCCTGGACGAGGCGCATCTGCTGTTCCGCGACACGTCCAAGGCGTTCCTGCAGTCGATCGCCACCACCGTGCGGCTGATCCGCTCCAAAGGCGTAGGGATCTTTTTTGTCACCCAGACGCCGCGCGATGTTCCGGCGGACGTGCTGGGCCAGCTGGCCAACCGCGTGCAGCACGCGCTCCGCGCCTTCACGCCCGAGGACGCCAAGGCGCTGAAGTCCACCGTCTCCACCTTCCCGGTCAGCGACTACGACCTCGAGGAAGTACTGACCAGCGCAGGGATCGGCGAAGCGGTGGTGACCGTGATGAACGAGCAGGGCGCCCCGACGCCGGTGGCCTGGACCCGGCTCTGCTCCCCCGGCTCCACCATGGGCTCCTCTCCGGCTGCCACCGTGCGGGAGATCTTGGACGGTTCGTCCTTGCTGCCGGTCTACGGGCCGGTGGTGGACAGCCGCTCGGCGTTCGAAAAACTCACCGGCGTACCGGTGCCCGCCGCCTCCGGATCCGGCAACTCCGGGACCGGCAGTGGTCCGGCCAGCACGACGGCGGACGGCTCGCCTACGCAGCAGACCACCCCACAGACCCCGGCAGACATCGAGGCCGAGGCCCGCCGGATCGAAGAAACGATCCTCGGCCGTCCGTCCACGCGTCCGGCCAGGCCAGCCCCACCGGCACCGCACGGCCAGGAACCCACGCCTGCCCTGCCGGACAAGGCACCACCGCGGCAGTCCCGGCCGCGCAAAGCGACTTCGTCCCGGCCGGAATCCTCGCCGCAGGGCACCGACAACGACGCCCTGAAAGATTTTGCGTTGCAAACCGCCTCGGTCCTGGGTCGTGAACTGGTGCGCGGACTGTTCGGGACCCGGCGGCGCCGCCGGCGCTGGTAGCGGGCGCGCCGCCGTCGTCGGCGCTGGCAGGCGCGCACCGCCGTCGTCGGCGCAGTAACCTGCACCATGCCGATCCCGGCAACCGTCCCGCCACCGGGTAACGTAGTGATGGTGGGAAATTCAAAAGTACTGAGGACCGTAGCCACGTGGCTGCTGTGCTTGATGCTTGCCGTGGCCGCTGCCGCGCTGACTATTGTGCTGGTCAATGCGTTCGTTTTCAGCCCGCAGCACCAGGTCAAGGCCTACTTCAACGCGTTGGAAGACGGCGACGGCGGGACCGCGCTCGGTTTGCTCCACGCCACCGTGCCCGACGCCAATGCAGCCATGCTCGATGGCGCCGCGCTCAAAGCCTCCGTGGACACGCTCGAAAACCTGGAAATCCAGGATCCGGTTTCGGCGGGCGACAACAGGGTGAACCAGCCGGTCAGCTACACGGTCGACGGCGTTGCCCACAGCACGACCTTCACCCTGGAAAAGACCGGCACCACGTGGCTTTTCTTCAACCAGTGGTCCTTCGTGCCCAGCACGCTGCCCACCATCAGCGTGGAAGTAGTCAACGAAAACGAGGCCTCGCTGAACGGCACCCGGGTGGCCCTGCCGGAGGGCAAGAGTTCCTTCGCCGTGTTCTACCCCGGCAGCTTTGAGGCCCACTACGCCAGCGACTACTTCGCCGCACCGGTGGTCGAATCCGTATTGACCGGCCCGCATAACGCCCAGGACGCCCGGCTCTCGCTGGCAACGGCCGCCACGCCTAAGCTGGTGGACGATCTGAGCGGCCAGGTCAATGCCTTCCTCGACTCGTGTGCGGAGCAGCGCGTGCTGCAGCCCTCCGGCTGTCCGTTCAGCGCATCAATGGACCGGGTCCAAGACGACACCATCGATTGGTCGATCGAGGAGTATCCCGAGGTCAGGGTGGAGCCGTTCAAGGGCAGCTGGGTACTCAGCCCGCTGCGCGGGGTGGCGAAGCTGAACGTGGTGGAAATCGACTTGTTCACCGGGGCCTCTGTGGAACGCCAACTGAAGCAGGAGTTCGATTTCACCGGCCGGCTCTCCGTCAACGACGAAAACGTCACCCTGACCCCCGTGGTGGAGTACTAGCAGCCTCGGCCCCGCCAGATCAATGCCGGAGGCGGACAGGAATCCCTGTCCGCCTCCGGCATTGATCTGCTGCGGGGATTGTTTAGTCCAGCCCGCGCAGGTCCAGCGTCAGCTCCCCGGTTCCCGAGCCGATGACTACCGGGATGCCCCAGTCCTGCTGGTACAGGTGGCAGGCGGCGTGGTCCGGGATCTCGCCGCCTGGCTCGCCGTCGCACGCCGCCGCGCGGGCGGTGATGTGCAGGACGCCCCCGGTGACTTCGTCGGACAGCACCAGTTCGCGCAGCAGGCCCACCGACGTGCCGCCGCCGGAGACCAGCAGATTCTCCGGCGAGGAGGAGATCTTCAACTGGGTGGGATCGCCCCAGCGGTCGTCCAGCTTCTGGCCCTTGGGGGCGGCAAAGCGGACGGTCAGCGCGAGCGGGCCGGCCGAAACCTCGGTCTTGGGCCGCTGCGTCTGCGAGGCGCCCTCGTCCACGGTCAGCGCTTCCTTGGGGATGGGCAGCCGGATGAGCTGGTGCTTGTTCGCCTCGACCACCAGCAGCAGCGGTTCGCCGCCGTCGGCCACGGCCGTGGTGTCCAGCAGCACGTCGGACGGCTCGGCCAGGCCCCGCGCCAGCGTGGAGACGGTCTCCGTGGCCGGATCGTAGCGGCGTACCGCCCCGTTGTAGGTGTCGGCCACCGCCACGGAGCCGTCCGGCAGGACCGCCACGCCCAAAGGATGCTGCAGCCGCGCCTCGGCGGCCGCGCCGTCGCGGAAGCCGAAGTCGAAGAGACCGGCGCCGATGGCGGTGGACACCTGCACCCGGTTTTCGCCGTTGACGTCCACGAAGGAGATCTTGCGCAGCGCCGACGTTTCCGAATCCGCAACCCAGATGTTGCCGGCCGTGTCACCGGCGAGGCCGGACGACTGGGCGAACCAGGCCACGGTGGCATCGCCGTCCTGCAGGCCCTCCAGCCCGGTGCCGGCCAGGATGGCCACCTTGCCGGAGACCGGATCGAGGGTGAAGATCTGGTGCACGCCGGCCATGGCGATCACTACTGCGTTCAGCCGAGTGGACCAGTAGACGTCCCAGGGCGAACTGAGCGAGACGGCCAGCGGATCGGCAGCAAGCTGCGTCCAGTTCGAAGCGATGGCTTCGGCAAGTTCCTCTTCCAGCGCCTCGCCGGAGGGGGCTTCGTCCGCGACCGACCCGGGACCCGCCTGCGCCATGCCCGGTGCAGTGCGCTGGGTGTTCGCATCCAGCAGGCGCTGCACGCCGTTGCCCGCCACCGTGGTCACCTGGCCGGTGGCCAGCGACAGCCCGCGCAGCCGGTGGTTCACGGAGTCTGCAATCACGACGTCGTAGCCCGCCTGGCTGCGGATCTCTTCCGGCAGCAGGGCCAGGCCTTGGGGTTCGTTGAACTTGGCTTCGCCGGCAGGTCCGTCCTGCCAGCCCTTCTCGCCGGAGCCATAGGTCGCAAGCACCGTGGAGAGGTCAGCCGCCAGTTCCACCAGCCGGTGGTGTCCGGTGTCGGTGACCAGGAAGGAGCCGCCCTCGGACCCGACTCCGTCCGGCAGCGGGATGACCTTGCCCGGGAAGCGCAGGTCGCCGGCGGTGGTTTCCGCGGGGACGTAGGGGCCGTCGCCGCGGTGCAGCGTGCCCTTGGCTTCGTGCTCGGCCACCAGTTCCTTCACCAGCGACTCCAGGCCGCCGGCGTGCCCCTCGCCGGACAGGTGCGCCACGATGTAGCCCTCGGGGTCGACGACCACCAGCGTCGGCCAGGCCCGGGCTGCGTAGGCCTGCCACGTGTCCAGCTCGGGGTCGTCCAGCACCGGATGCTGGATCTCGTAGCGCTCCACCGCCGCGGCGAGCGCCACCGGGTCAGCTTCATGCTCGAACTTGGGCGAATGCACGCCGACCGTGACCAGCACGTCCTTGTACTTCGCTTCCAGCGGCCGCAGCTCGTCCAGCACGTGCAGGCAGTTGATGCAGCAGAACGTCCAGAAATCCAACAGCACAATCTTGCCGCGCAGGTCTTCCAGGCCCAACTGCTTGCCGCCGGTGTTGAGCCAGTTGCGGCCCACTAGGTCGGATCCGCGGACCCGGTAGTTGGTGCGGATGGTCTCGGCAGCCTCAGTCATCTGGATTCTCCTTGGGTCCGGCCGGCGTTATCCGGGTCCGGAGCGGGCTCCTGCCCGTTGGTGGTTTTCGGTGCGTCATGGTGGCCTCCGGACGCGCGGTGACCGGCGGCCGGCCTGACGGCCCCGGGCGGGACCATGCGTTCGTCCTGCCGGGCCATCTTGGCAAACATATCGTTATAAGCTGCCAGCTCGGCGTCGTTATTCCTCTCGGCTGAACGATCTTTACGCTTTGTTTCCCGGGCGTCGGAACGCGACCACATGATCGCCACTCCGACGGCTACGCAAAGGGTTGGAATTTCGCCGACGCCCCACATGATGGCTCCGCCGACTTGCTGGTCGTCCATGGCCGACAGGCCCCACTCCCGCCCCATGCTGCCGAACCAGGAGGCCTGGATCAGGGCCGTCGAGCTGGTCAGGGCCACACCGAAGAAGGCGTGGAACGCCATGGTGGCGAAGAGGATCAACAACCGCATGGGGTACGGGGCCCGCCGCGGCAGCGGGTCCTGGCCGATCATCGTCAGGATGAAGATATAGCCGGTCAACAAAAAGTGCAGGTTCATCAGCTCGTGGCCGGTGTGTTCGTCCAGGGCAAACCGGAACAGCGGCGAGTAGTAGAAGATGATGATCGAGCCGGCAAAGTTCGCCGCGGCAAAGAGCGGGTGCGTGATGACCTGCGAGTATTTCGAGTGCACCAGCCAGAGGATCCATTCGCGCAGGCCCTTGCTCCCGTCCCCGCGGGGCGGCAGCGCCTTCAGCGCCAGCGTGATCGGCGACCCCAGGACCAGGAACAGCGGCACCACCATGGTCAGCGCCATGTGGTCGAGCATGTGCGCGCTGAAGAGCACCATCCCGTAAACGGCCGGGGCACCGGAGGTGACGTAGGTGAGCGCCAGCAAGCCGACAATCCAGCTGACGGTCCTCCCCACCGGCCAGCGGTCGCCGCGGCGGTGCAGCCTGACGGCGGCCACCAGGTAGGCAATGCCGGTGACCAAGGCGAACGTGACCCACAACCAGTCCCAGCGCCAGACGGTCAGCCAGCTGCCGCTGACCAGTTCGGGCGGCAGGTCGTAACCGGTCAGGATGCGAGCCGGGGAGGCATCCACCGGCAGTTCTTCCGGCGTGGGCGGCGCCGTGCGCGCCAGTGCCGTGGCGATCCCGAACACGGCCGCCATGACCAGCAGTTCCACGGTGATGAGCTGCCATAGGACCCGCTTGCCGGACTTGGTGCCCAGCTCCGGAATGATCCACTGCCGGTGCATGAAACCGATCGCGCCCAGCAGCAGCGTGGCGAGGGCCTTGATGACCACCAGCACGCCGTAGGGGCTGGAGAGCTGGTCCAGCGAGGTGATCCGGATGGACGCGTTGATGATGCCGGAGAAGAAGACCAGGAAGAAGCTGATCAGCGCCAGCGACGAGTAGCGGCGCAGCACCTGGCCGGTAATGTCCTTGGTGCCCAGCGTTCCGGAAATGACCGCGAGTACAATGATGCCGCCCACCCAAAGGCAGGCGCCCAGCAGGTGCAGGCCGATCGAGTTGACGGCTCCGTAGTGGTCGTCGCCGCCGGCGGAGTGCCCGATCAGCGCCATCGGCAGCAGCCCGCCCACGGTGGCCAGCGCCAGCGTCATGCCCAGGCCGGGAAGCGAGCGGATCCCTAAAATGAGCGTGGCGACGATGGCGGCCACGATGGTGATGGACAGCCACGCCTGGCCGGTGCCGATGTCCGTCATGAATCCCACGAATCCGGCCGTGTAGCTGGCATCCCCGCTGACCGGCAGACCGGCAATGTCGGAGAAGCTGAAGACCAGCACGGCCGTCGCGGCCAGCGTCCAGACGACCGCCGCGACCGCGGCCAGCCGCAGCGCGGCCGTGAAGGCCGGGTGCTCGGGCCCCTCGTCGCCTCTGCCGGGCCTGCGGTTGGGACGCAGCTGCTTGGGCAGGATCCCGACGGCGAACAGCAGCGAAGCGATGACCACGGACAGTGCCGTGTTGTTGGCGGCCTTGGCGACTGGCAGCGCCCAGCGGGTCAGGGCGCCGGGATCGGACAGCTGCCGGGCGGCGGCAGCCCCGGAATAGAGCAGGGCGGCAACCAAGGCCAGGACCAGAACCACGGCTCCGGCCAGGACCCATCCCCTGCCGATCCCGTCGGCAGTAATCGCCGCGGGACGTGGTTTAGCTGGTGGAGCCAACCGCTCAGCCACGACCGTCCGTGCCTCCGCCACGCTTGCTGATCACAAAAGCGGCCAGGCCTGCAGCGATGGCCAGCGCGCCGGCGCCCAGGGCGACGAAGAGTCCGATGTTGCTGGGACCATCCTCTGGTCCGGCGGCCTCGGCGGCGTTGCCGACGCCGTCGGCGGCGGAAGACGCCGCAGGGCTCGCCGCCGCCACGGAGAACTTCAGCGTGCCCTCGATCGGGTGGCCGTCGCTGGAAACCACCCGCCAGCCCAGCTGGTAGTCACCGTCCGGCATGCCGTCCCGCAGGGGAATGCTGACCTTGCTGCCGCTCAGCACTGGAGCCCCGGCCGCCCAATCGGTGCCCTCTCCGTCCAGCACCTGGGTAGTGGCGCCGATGTCCATCACGGTCGCGCTGAACGTGAGCGTGACCTCCCCCGGCTGGGTGTCCAGGACGGCACCGTTCTCGGGCGTCGAACTGATCAGTTCGTCGTGGGCCGCGGCCGGGCGAGCCAGCGCAAGCGCCAAGGCCAGCCAGAGCAGCATGGCGATCAGGGCGGACGCGAGCAGCCGGCGGGCGGTGGCTTGCCGGGCAGCACGGAGGCCTTCCTCCTGGCGCCGCCGGGCAGCCGGAGACTCGTCGGTACTGACACGCACCGGGACAGGGATGTTCAGATGAGGGTTCATCACGTTCTTTCGTCGGGGGATGCGCAGGGCGCGGGTCAGAAAGCGTGACGCAACGGCGGCCCCCGGTGCCGCAAGGCCAGAAACGGAACCCCCAGGGCCGCGAATGGCTGGATCAGCAGTTGCACCGGGGCGGCCAGCCGGGGCCGGGGAATCGGGCGCCAACTGCTCAGCCTGCGGGGCGCGGCTAGGGCCACCGTCCCGGCCAGCGCGGCCGCAGCATGCTCGCCTCGGCGCAGCAGCAGGACAGTGGCCGCAGCGGCAGCCAGATGGGCGGCCAGCATGGCGGGAGTCGCGGCCGTGGCCGTCTGGGCAGACGCTTCGGAGACCAGCGATCCGGCCGGCAGCAGTGCAACGTGATGGCCCGCATGGCCGACCGCCGTCGGGACACCCGCAGGAGCGGCGTGGCCCAACTGGAACAGCAGGTGGTAGATCGCTTGGCTGGTTCCCACGGCGGCCAGCAGACGTGTCCAGGACAGCGACTTGCCGGCCAAGCCGACGCAGACCAGCCCGGCGAGGGCAAACGCCAGAAGCCAGACGGCCGGCGCAGGGACGTGGCCGCCGCCGGCCAAGTGCGAGAGCGAGGCGAGGGAAGTGGCTACGGCAGCGCCCAGCCAGCCGCGCAGCAGCCGACCTTCCCGCTGGACCATGCCCTCAGTCCTCCGTCCCGATAATTCTTCGGATGCGGCACCATACGGCGCACACCCGGGCTCTATTTTACCGCCCGTAGAAGCCAAGGGTTAAACAGCAGGACCGCCACCGGTTGCCGGTGACGGTCCTGCGGAAGCAAAGGTGTGGACTACTTCTTGGAGACAGCAGCCTTCAGCTTGGAACCAGCGGTCAGCTTCACGCTGTGGCCGGCCGGAATCTGGATGGATTCGCCGGTCTGCGGGTTGCGGCCGGTGCGGGCAGCACGGTCGGTGCGCTCGACTGCGAGCCAGCCCGGGATGGTGATCTTCTCGCCCTTGGCGACGGAGGTTGCGAAGATGTCGAAGACAGCGTCCAAGACACCGTTCACTGCGGTCTGGCTGGTGCCAGCCTTGTCTGCAACAGCTGCAACAAGTTCACTGCGGTTGATAGCCAATTTTTGTCCTCCTGGACTGCTTTGGTTTGGTCAGAGCTTCCGCGGCTGCGTAAAGCTACTGTGCGAAAACTTACCAGCTTGGCCACCAAGATCCGGCAAAATCCGCGGAATCTGGCGGAATTTTTAGCGAATTACCCGGAATTTGGGCCGATTCTGCCCTCGGGGGCACGCTTTTTCCGCCCAGAGCATATGATGTGCGCCCTCCGCGCGTCGCGGAGGGCGCACCGTTCCCCCGCAACCGCGGGCACCGTCGTCGTGATTTTATGGGTCCCTGAGGGTGATCCCGGGCGGGCCGAAGGTGCTCCGAAGAAGCCCTCCGGGCATGAAAAAGGGCGGCGGTCCCGGACTGGGACCGCCGCCCTTCAAGCAGCTTCACGATGAAGCCAGCAGGTTTTTACCAGCTGGACTTCTTGATGCCCGGCAGTTCGCCGGCGTGCGCCATGGTACGGAACCGCACGCGGGAGATGCCGAACTTCTGGAGCGTGCCGCGGGGACGGCCGTCAATCTGGTCGCGGTTGCGGACGCGGACCGGAGAGGCGTTGCGGGGCAGCTTCTGCAGGCCCAGGCGTGCCTCTTCGCGGGCCTCGTCGGTCGCGTTCGCGTCGACCAGGGTCTTCTTCAGCTCGGCACGCTTCGCGGCGTAACGCTCGACAACGACCTTGCGCTGCTCATTGCGAGCAATCTTGGACTTCTTGGCCATGTTTAGCGCTCCTCTCGGAATTCGACGTGCTTGCGGATGACCGGGTCGTACTTCTTCAGGACAATGCGGTCCGGGTCGTTACGACGGTTCTTCCGGGTCACGTAGGTGAAGCCGGTGCCAGCGGTGGACTTCAGCTTGATGATGGGACGTACGTCCTTGTCCTTTGCCACTAGAGCTTCACACCCTTCGCGAGGAGCTCGGTGACGACTGCGTCAATGCCGCGGACGTCAATGGTCTTGATGCCGCGGGCCGAAACCTGCAGCGTGACATTGCGGCGCAGGGACGGAACCCAGTAGCGCTTCTTCTGAATGTTCGGGTCGAACCGGCGCTTGTTGCGGCGGTGCGAGTGCGAAATGCTGTGGCCAAAGCCGGGCTCGGCTCCGGTCACCTGGCAGTGTGCTGCCATGATCTCTCCTCCAGTTGTAGTAAATATGACGGACCTGACGCAGAGACGAAGTAAAGCGGCCTGCGAATCTGCGTGTAAGAGCGCCCGCCACCAGTTGTGACACCGTTATTACTGCGACTTTCCGGAGGTGAACCTGGCGGGGTGAGATCCAGCCGAAGTGCCTCGCCGCGGGGAAGACGGTGAAGTCAGGTGCAAATAAACCACATCTTCCCGGGGGAAGAACGGCCTATCCGCGATCCTCATTTCTAGGTAAACACGGACGCCACACAGTACCCGCACCGCCTTACCTTGGCAAGGAGGTGCCGATGCTGCGTGACTTAACGCCTTTCCATCTTAGGGGTAGCAGCCGTTTGGATCAAACCAACGACGGCGGCCGCCCCCTCGGCCGCGAATGCGCGCCTCAGGCGTTCAATCGGGGCTCGCGCAGCACCCAACTGCCGGGCTCCAACTGCTGCACAATCTTCTTGCCGATCCGCTCTAGGTCCTGCACATCCCGGCGGTCCAGCCCATCGAAAACCGCTTGGCGGACGGCTTCGACATGCCCCGGCGCCAGGGACTGGATCGCTTCCATCCCCGCCTCCGTGAGCAGTGCCATGGTGACCCGCGCATCCTCGGCGCATTGGGCCCGCTCGACCCAGCCGCGGCCTTGGAGCTTCTTCACCACATGCGAGAGCCTGGACAGCGAGGAATAGGTCCGGGACGCCAGTTCGCTCATCGGCAGCGAGCGGTCCGGAGTTTCCGACAGCATGGCCAGGACATGGTAGTCAAACAGGGTCAGCTTGCCCTCGCGGTATAGCGGGGCGTCAAGGGTGCCGGGCAACAGGGTGGACACCGCCAGCAAAGCCAGCCAAGCCTGGCGTTCTTCGGGATCGAGCCAGCGTGCAGAGGTCATGCCTCCATTCTGCCACAAAACTTGATCCTTCAACTGTTGGCTCGGGAAGGGCCAGCAGGACGCACTGGCGTTGACACGAGTTTTGTGAAATGCGCCACACCACGCTTGAACTGGGCTCTAGACCACCCCGGTGCCGCCCAGCCAGGTGCCGATCAGCAAGGTGGCCATCAGCGCCAGCGCGCCGCCCAGAACCACCCGGAATGACGCCCGGAAGACCTTGGCGCCGCCGAGCCAGGCTCCGACCGCTCCGGTGGCGGCCAGTGCCACGAGAACGGCTGCGAAGGTGATCGGGATCCGCAGTTCGGCCGGCGGCAGCAGCACGGCCAGCATCGGCAAGGTGGCACCGAGCAGGAAGGCTACCGCGGAGGCGAAGGCTGCATGCCACGGGCTGACCACGTCGTCGTCCTGAATATTCAGTTCCGCATGTAAGTGTGCGGCCAGCGCATCGTGTGCGGTCAACTCCTTGGCCACCTGCATTGCCGTTCCCGGCGTCAGCCCGCGGTCCTGGTAGAGCGCGGCCAGTTCGGCAAGCTCTTCTTCCGGCTGTTCCTGCAGTTCGCGTTTTTCCTTGGCGATCAGCGCTTTCTGGCTGTCGCTGGAGCTGGAAACGGAGACATACTCGCCCAAGGCCATGGAGATGGCGCCGCCGATCACCGCTGCCAGGCCCGCCGTCAGCAGCGTGCCAAAGTCGCTGGTGGCGCCCGCGACGCCGACTACCAGCGCGGCAACGGAAACAATCCCGTCGTTCGCCCCGAGAACACCGGCGCGCAGCCAGTTCAGGCGGGCGGCGAGACCAACGACGTCGTGCGGTTCGTCGTCGTGGAACTCGGGTTGGTTCGCTGGCTGGATCCGGGAGTCTGAGTCCATGGAACAAGCCAAGCACTCCGCGCGCCCAGCTTCCAGACAGGACAGCCAACCCTCAGCAGCTGGCCGGGAACTTGGTCCGGCCGGAGCAGGGTTGTTCAGGCGGTGGCGTGGAGCCCGGTCAGCTGAGGGTACTTTGGCGTGAGCGAATCGCCGGAGGAGGTGCCCCGCAGCCGCCGCCCGATCCACGGCCCCAGGTACTCGCGCGCCCAGCGGACGTTGGCCACCATGGCAGCGCGGCGGGACAGCACCGCCAGATCCGGCAGCGTGGGCAGATCGATCACGTCTTCCGCTTGCAGCAGTTCCAGCACCTTTTTGGCCATCAACGTGTGGCCCGCGGTGGACATGTGCAGCCGGTCGGCGTCCCAGTAGCGCCAGTCGCGGAACTCGCGCATCCGCCAGTAGTCAACGATCTTCGCTCCGTGCAGGTCGGCAATCTCCCGCACCCATTCGTTGTAGATGGCCGTGCGGCCGCGGGTCTTGCCGAAGACCGCCGAGGCGACGCTGTCAAAGCCGGTGAACAGCACCACGTCGGCGCCGGTGGCAGCCAGCTTGCCGACGCCGGTCTCGTAGCCGGCCATCAAAGCGTCGATGTCTACCCGCGGGCGCAGGATGTCATTGCCGCCGGCGTAGAGGGTGACCATGGTCGGCTTCAGCGCGACGGCCGCGTCGACCTGTTCGTCCAGCACCTGGGCAATCTTCTTGCCCCGGATGGCAAGGTTGGCGTAGCCCCAGCCCGAGTCGGCCAGCATGAGCTGCTCGGCCACCCGGTCCGCCCAGCCGCGCACGCCGTTGGGCAACGAGGGGTCGTAATCCCCTACTCCTTCGGTGAATGAATCCCCCAGAGCCACAAAACGCTGTGTAAATGTCACCGGAACAGATTAACAAAGAACGGCTCCGGCCGCGGCTCGGTTCACTAATCTTCCGGCCGGCTATGGCCCGTTAGCTGCCGCTGCGCGGCGCGTACATGATCACCGCGACGCCGGCGAGCGCGATTCCGGCCCCAAGGTAATCCCAGCGGTCCGGTTGGAATCCATCCAGCAGCATGGCCCAGGCCAGCGACCCCGCAATGAACACGCCGCCGTACGCGGCCAGCACCCGGCCGAAGTTGGCATCCGGCTGCTGCGCGGCGATGAAACCGTAAAGACCCAGTACCATCACGCCCAACCCCGCAAACCACCAGGCGCGGTCCTCGCGGACGGCCTGCCAGACCAGCCACGCGCCGCCGATCTCGGCAACGGCGGCCAGGACAAACAGGATGGCGGATTTGGCGAACGTCATGCAGCCATTGTCCCAAGCCGTCGGCGGGCCCGGCGCCTCAGTGGTTAGTCAGCTCCCGGATGGCTTCTTCGAAAATCTCGTGATGCCGTTCGACGTCGGCGCTGGTGGTCTGCGGGCACATCAGGGCCATGTTGTGGAACGGGGTGAGCAGGATGCCGCGGTTGGCCAGATACAGGTGCAGGAAGTCTTCCAGCGCACCGTCGTGGCTGGCCGCCGAATCGGTGCCGTTCCGGGGCAGCGGGTTGGCGAACCGGTATTCGGCACGCGCGCCCAGTTGGGAAACCGACCACGGCAGCGAATAGGTGTCGATCACTCTCTGCACGCCGGCGGCGAATTCCGTGGCCCGGCCGATCATGGAATCGAAGGCCCGGTCCGTCAAGACGTGTTGAAGCGTGGCCCGCATGGCCGCCACGGACAGCGGGTTACCGGCCAATGTGCCGCCGACGCCGCCCATGTCCACCAGGTCCAAGTCGGCCCGGCCCAGCGCCCGCTCAGCCAGGTCGGCGCTGAGCCCGTAGGCACCGCACGGAATGCCGCCGCCAATCGATTTTCCGATCACCACGATGTCCGGCTCGAGCGCCCAAGCCGCCGTAGCCCCGCCGGGACCGGCGGAGAAGGTGTGCGTCTCGTCGATGATCAGCAGCGTCCCGTGCCGGCGGGTCAGCTCCCGCACGCCCTGCAGGTAGCCCGGTTCGGGCAGCACGATGCCGATGTTGGTCAGTGCCGGCTCCATCAGCACCGCCGCCACGTCGCCGTGGGCAAGCTGCCGCTCCAGGGCAGCGAGATCGTTGAACTCCGCCACCCTGCTGGTCTCCGTGACATCCACCGGCGCGCCGACATTGCCCGGGCGGCTCATTCCCTCGCCGTCGGAACCGGCCACGATCAGTGACTCATCCACCGACCCGTGGTAGCAGTACGGGTTGAACAGGATCTTGCCCCGGCCGGTCAGCGCGCGAACCAGCCGGATGGCCCAGCGGTTGGCATCCGTAGCGGTGAGCGAGAAGCTCCAGCGTTCCACACCGAACCGCCGCGCCAGCTCGGCGCCCACCCACTCGGCGTCGGCAGTCGGCAGCATGGTGGCCAGTCCGCCGTCGTCAGCGACACGCCGGATGATGGCGTCGACGGTGGGCTGCGGGGAATGGCCGGCCATCGCGCCGGTGTCCCCCAGCGCGAAATCGACGTACTCCAGGCCGTCCACGTCCCACACCCGGCAACCGCGGGCGCGCTCCAGATAGAGGGGGAAGCCGCCCGCCTTCTTGTTCATCCACGTCATCGGGACTTTGCCGAAGAGGTGGGCGGCGCCGTCATACAGCGCCTTGGACTGGGGGTGCTTGGCTTCGAAGTCCTGCAGTTCGCGCTCGAACAGCTCGGCCAGCCGGTTCCGATCGATCATGTAGTACTCCTCACTACGAGCCGGCAGCAGCCGGGCGGGGCGTCAGCGAGCGGCCAGCATCTTGGCGCGGCGATGCGCAAGGATCTGGCCGCCGATGACGATCAGCAGCGCGATGATGAACATCGCCGAGCCGATCACATTGGCTTGCGCAGGAATGCCGCGGGTGGCGGCCACGTAGATGAACTTCGGGAAGGTGTCCACATTGCCGGAGTTGAAGTTGGTGATGATGAAATCGTCGAAGCTGATCGCGAAGCTCAGCAGGCCGGCCGCCACGATTCCCGGCAACAGCAGCGGGAAGGTCACCCGCCAGAACGCCTGCATCGGCGAGGCGTACAGGTCGGCTGCTGCCTCCTCCAGCTTCGGGTCAAGGCTGGCCACCCGGGCCTTGACCGTAACCACCACAAACGAGATGCAGAAAACGGTGTGCGCAATGATGATGGTTCCCTTGCCCAGTTCCGCGCCCACATTCAGGAACTGGGCCAGCAGCGAGGCCCCCAGGACAACCTCCGGAGTGGCCAGCGGCAGGAAGATCAGCATGTTGGCGGTGGCATTGAACTTAAACCGGTAGCGGACCAGCCCAATGGCGATGGCCGTTCCGAGGACGACGGCGATCAGCGTGGCCGTGGCCCCGATCTGCAAGCTGTTGCCCAGCGCCGAGCAGACTTCCGGAGCGCCGCACGGGTTGCGCCAGTTGTCCCAGGTAAAGCCGCGCCACGTGAGGTTGGTGCGCCCGGCGTCATTGAAGGAAAACGCGAAGACGTAGGCGATCGGGACCAGCAGGAAGACGAACGCCAGTCCGCCGATCACAGGAATTAGCCAGCGGCCGAAAGAGTTTTTCACCGTGGTTTCCCCCTACAGCAGTTCTTTGGTGCCGAAGCGGCGCACGTAGATGAAGACCAGGGCCAGGATCGCCAGCATCAACACAAAGGACAGCGCCGAGGCCCCGGGATAGTCGACCACTCGGAAGAATCTGGAGTCCACGACCTGGCCGATCATGGTGGTGTCCCGGTTGTTGCCCAACAGCGCGGCGTTGATGTAGTCGCCGGTAGCGGGAATGAACGTCAGCAGCGTTCCGGCAATCACGCCGGGCATCGACAGCGGCAGCGTCACCGTCCGGAAGGTGGTGAAGCCGCTGGCATACAAATCGTTTCCGGCCTCGATCAAGCGGATGTCCAGCCGTTCCAGGTTCGCGTAGATGGGCAGGGCCATGAACGGCAGGAAATTGTAAGTCAGGCCGCAGACCACGGCGAAGGCGGTGGCGGTGAGCCGGCCGTCGTCCGGCAGCACAGCGAACGTGCGGAGCACGGAAACCACCGGCCCCTCGTCGGCGAGGATCTGCTTCCAGGCCTGCGTGCGCAAGATGAAGCTGGTGAAGAACGGGGCGATGATCAGCACCAGCAGGATGCCGCGCAGCAGGGCATGGTTGCGCAGCCGGACAGCAATCAGGTAGGCCATCGGATATCCGATCAGCAGCGCCGCGGTCGTCGCGATCAGGGCGAAGCCGAAGGAACGCAGCAGCTCCGGCCAGTAGCTGCCCAGCATCCGCACGTAGTTGTTGAATTCCAGCGCGGGCACAAACTGGCCGATGTCCGCTCCCGGCGGCTTCGCATAGAGCGACGTCGCGAGCAGCGAGAACACGGGCAGCACAAAGAACAGCAGCAGGAACAAGAACCCCGGCAGGATCAGCCAGTAGCCCATCCGCCCCCGGCGGCGCTCCTCCTTGAGTTCGCCGCTGCCGCGCTCACTGCCGCCGCGCCGCTTGTCCGGCGCCGGTGTCTTGTCCGCCGTGGCCTGCACGCTCATCAGTCGTCGACCTCTGGCGCCCCGTACTGCGCGTCATCGGCGCCGCCCAGGCCGAAGGCGTGCTCCGTGTCCCAACTGAGCACCACGCCGTCGCCCGGCTGGGCCAACTGCTGGCCGTGGTTCTGGCTGAAAACGCCCACGGTACCGACCCCTGGCACCTCCACCAGGTAATCGGTGCTGACTCCGGTGAACGAGGTGTCCAGCACCGTGCCGTGCAGGACGTTGGCCGCGTCGGCCGGCGCCTCCTGCGGCCACATCATCCTCAGCTTTTCCGGCCGGATGCCGATCAGGGCCCGGCCCTGGTGCACGGTGGAGCGCTCCTTGAGCACGGCCAGCCTGTTCCCGTTGGCATTGACGACGACGGCGTCGCCGCGGTCCTCCACAATGTCGCCGGCGACCAGGTTGGACTTGCCCAGGAAGTTCGCCACGAAGACCGTGCGCGGAAGTTCGTACAGTTCGCGCGGGGCCCCCATCTGCTCCACCTTGCCGGCGTTCATGACGGCCACCGTGTCCGCCATGGTCATGGCTTCCTCTTGGTCGTGGGTTACGTGCACAAAGGTTAGGCCGACCTCGGTTTGGATCTTCTTCAGTTCCACCTGCATCTGCCGGCGCAGCTTCATGTCCAGCGCACCCAGCGGCTCATCCAGCAACAGCACGGCCGGGTGGTTGACGAT
Source organism: Arthrobacter sp. Dra40 (assembly GCF_059091905.1). Classification (NCBI taxonomy): domain Bacteria; kingdom Bacillati; phylum Actinomycetota; class Actinomycetes; order Micrococcales; family Micrococcaceae; genus Arthrobacter; species Arthrobacter sp. Dra40. Next base: position 15,949 of record NZ_JBNHHB010000017.1, on the reverse strand, counting down.
CGCGCGCGCCAATGCCACCCGCTGCTGCTGTCCGCCGGAGAGCTGGGCCGGCCGGCGTGCGGCCAGGTGCGACAACTCGACCAGTTCCAGCGCCGCCGCGGCTTGTGCCCGGGCATCGCGGACTTTGCGCCGTCGAAGCCCGAACGAGACGTTGTCCAGCACGCTCATATGCGGGAACAGCGCATAGTTCTGGAAGACCGTGTTGACCGGCCGCTGATGGGCGCCGGACCTGCTGATGTCCTTGCCGCCAATGCTGATGGTCCCGGAGGTGGGCTGTTCCAGACCGGCCACCATGCGAAGCGTGGTGGTCTTGCCGCAACCGGAGGGCCCCAGCAGGGCAAAGAACTTTCCTGCCGGGATGGTCAGGTCAAGGTCCTCCACCGCGACGAAATCACCGAACCGCTTGGTGATGGCTCCCAGCACCAAGTCCGCTCCGCTCTCTTCGCCGACGGCGCTCGCATTCTCTGTCCGCAGGGATGCCTGAGTCATCAGTTGCCAATCGTCTGCTGGAACCGGTCGCTGAAGTCGGTTTCCTCGTCTGGTTCCAGGCTGCGGAACACGCTGACTTTGGCCAGGTCCTCATCGGTGGGGAAGATCAGCGGATTGTCCACCAGGTCCGGGTCGATCTTCTCCATGGCCTCCTTGGCGCCCTCCACCGGGCAGATGAAGTTAACGTAGGCGGCGACGGTCGCTGCGTTCACCGGGTCGTAGTAGTAGTCCATCAGGGCTTCCGCGTTCTTCTTATGCGGGGATCCGATCGGCACCATCAGATTGTCCGACCACAGGGTGCCACCGGCTTCCGGAAGGGCGAATTCCCATTTGTCGCCTTCCTCGAAGTTCAGCTGGGTGATGTCGCCGGACCAGCAGATCACTGCCAGGGCATCGCCGGAAATCAGGTCCTCCTTATAGGAGTTGCCCTTGACCTGCCGGATCTGGCCACTGGAAATCTGTTTCTGCAGCACTTCCAGCGCGGCGTCGTATTCCTTCGTCCCCCAAGAACCGGAGATGTCCACGCCGTTCTCCAGCATCAGCAGGCCCATCGTGTCGCGCATTTCGTCCAGCACTTCCACGCGTCCCTTGAGCTCCGGCTTCCACAAGTCGGCCACGGTCTTCAGCCCGCCAGGAACCGCTTCCTTGTTCCAGGCAATGCCGGCATAGCCGGACTGCCAGGTCAGGGAATTCTTCCGGCCGGGGTCGAAGTCCACATCCTGCAGGGGCTTCAGCAGATTGGCCATGTTCGGGATGTTTGCGTGGTCCAGTTCCTGCGTATAACCCAGCCGGATCAAGCGCGCGGCCATCCAGTCGGTCAGCGTGATGACGTCTTGGCCGATGTCCTGCCCGGCGGCGAGCTGGCCCTGGATCTTGCCGAAGTACGTGTCGTTGCCGTCAATATCCTCGGAGTAGCTGGCCTTGATACCGCTCTGCTTGCTGAAGGCCTCGAGGGAGGGGTACGTCTGGTTGGAGTCGTCGTAGTCCAGGTACAGGGTCCAGTTGGCCCAATTGACTACCTTTTCCTGGTCCGAGACGTCTTCCGCCGGCGTCAGTCCGCCCGCCGCACTGGTATTCGACGAACTGCCGGTACCGCCGGTGCCGCAGGCGGCCAGCAGCCCCGCCAGGGTGAGTCCTCCGGCGCCCATGAGTACGTTGCGGCGGGACATCTGCGCGGCAATCAGGCCGCGCAGGCGTGGGTCTTCAGGTAGTCGTTTCGGCATCTGATGCTCCCCAGTCGTCGGAGTGGACCTCGTTGCGTTGATACTCCCAGACACCCGAGCGACCGACAATAGTTTCAGTTGTAAATTTTTGATTACACGACGGAATCCGAAGCGGGACATGCCCCTTTGGTTGCGATTTCCCCGATCCGGGCGCAATGCACCCGCGAAGTATGCACTGCTCACCGGACTCCCGCACCAGAAAAGGCCTGTGACCCGCTTCACAACAGATAGTAACCTCAAGGAGTTCGTATTTCGATAGTTACAGCCGCAAAATTTTTCGAATCCACTACTTGCGCAAGCCGCAGACAACGGATTCAATAGCAAGCAATCCCGCCGATGGCGGCGATCCGTTTCACAGGAGGTGGATACGCTTGACCTTGCTCCCCGGTGCCGGGCACGGCCACATCGGCAACTCCCACAGCGCTGCGGTTGACGAGGTCTCCAAGGCCATCATCGAGCAGCTGCAGGAAGACGGCCGGCGCTCCTACGCCGCGATTGGAAAGGCCATTGGCCTCTCCGAAGCGGCGGTACGCCAACGCGTACAGAAGCTGACCGACGCCGGCATCGTGCAGATCGTTGCGGTGACCAACCCGCTGCAGTTGGGCTTCGCCCGGCAGGCCATGCTGGGCATCAAGACCGCCGCCGATCTGCTGGAAGTGTCGGACAAGATCGCCGCACTGGACCAGGTGGATTACTGCCTGGTCACCGCCGGGTCATTCGACATTCTGGCCGAAGTTATTTGCGAAAACGACCAGGATTTGCTGCGGTTGGTCAACCAGATCCGCGGCATTCCCGGCGTCCTGAGCACTGAAACATTCATGTACCTCTCGCTGCGCAAGCAGGAATACAACTGGGGAACCCGATGACACAGACATCCGCATCGCCAAGCACCAGCATTCCGGGCCAAGGCACACCGGCCGGGACCACCACCGACGCACCGATGCGCCGGACTTACACCACGCCGATGGGAACGGACCGCCAGCAGGCTGCCCGCGACCATTTGTGGATGCACATGGCCCGGCATGCGCCGCTGGCCGCCGGAGGCAACGTTCCGGTGATCACCCGCGGCGAAGGCCACCTCATCTACGACGACCAGGGCCGCGAGTACATCGACGGGCTCGCCGGGCTCTTTGTGGTGCAGGTGGGCCACGGCCGCGAAGAACTGGCCCAGGCCGCCGCCCGCCAGGCCAAGGAACTGGCTTTCATGCCGCTGTGGTCTTACGCCCACCCGGCGGCCATCGAACTGGCCGAGCGCCTGGCCCACCATGCGCCGGGCGACCTGAACCGTGTCTTCTTCACCACCGGGGGCGGCGAAGCCGTGGAATCGGCGTGGAAGCTGGCCAAGCAGTACTTCAAGCTGCAGGGCAAACCCAACAAGACCAAGGTGATCTCCCGCGCCGTCGCCTACCACGGCACCCCGCAGGGCGCGCTCTCCATCACCGGCATCCCGGACATGAAGGCGCCGTTCGAACCGCTGGTCCCGGGCGCCTTCCGCGTTCCCAACACCAATCAGTACCGCGCACCCGAGGGTCTGGGAGACCCGAAGGCGTTCGGCCGCTGGGCTGCCGACCGGATCGGCGAAGCCATTGAGTTCGAGGGCCCGGACACCGTGGCCGCGGTGTTTTTGGAACCGGTGCAGAACTCCGGCGGCTGCTTCCCGCCGCCGCCCGGCTACTTCGAGCGGGTGCGCGAAATCTGCGACGAGTACGACGTCCTGCTGGTGTCCGACGAGGTCATCTGCGCCTTCGGCCGGATCGGTTCCATGTTCGCCTCCACCGATTTCGACTACGTGCCGGACATGATCACCTGCGCCAAGGGGATGACCAGCGGTTACTCCCCGATCGGTGCGATGATCGCCTCCGACCGGCTGTTCGAACCCTTCAAGCACGGCGACACCACGTTCTACCACGGCTACACCTTCGGCGGGCATCCGGTCTCCGCCGCCGTCGCGATGGCCAACCTGGACATCTTCGAGCGCGAGGGCCTCAACAACCACGTCAAGGAGAACGCTCCGGCCTTCCGCAAGACGCTGGAGAAGCTGCTGGACCTGCCGATCGTCGGCGATGTCCGGGGCGAGGGTTATTTCTACGGCATCGAACTGGTCAAGGACAAGGCCACCAAGGAAACCTTCAATGACGAAGAATCAGAGCACCTGCTGCGCGGCTACCTGTCCAACGCGCTGTTCGACGCCGGCCTGTACTGCCGCGCCGACGACCGGGGCGACCCCGTGGTCCAGCTGGCCCCGCCGCTGACCGTGGGTCAGCGCGAGTTCGACCAGATTGAACAGATCCTGCGCTCCGTGCTGGTGGAGGGCATGAACCACCTCTGACCAGCACCCCTTGACCCCCAAGGGGTGGGAGCCCGACCTTGGGATGAGAAGGCGGCGGGTGGCCGGCTCACAGCCGGCCACCCGCCGTCGTAGTTAGACTTCGCCGCGGACCTGCCGCAGCCAGACGCGCCGCGCGTCCAGGTACGGTTCGATGCTGGCCACTCTCTGCAGCGCCACCCGGTCCGGGTCGAGCCCGGCGGCCTCGATCATGATGCCGTAGCCGTCACGCTCCGCGCCGGCCCACCATTTGCCGCCGTCCTGCCAGAGCGCAAACTCCACCTCGTCACCGTCGACGGCGATGCCAACCATCCGCGGTTCCTGGAGCTCCAACTCGTTGAGTTTCTGCCGAAAGGAGTCCGTGTCCGTCGCCATCGGGCCCGACCCCAGCCGCATCGTTCGGATGCTCTGGTTCACGCCGTGCACGGTGGTCAAGACCTGGGCATGGGGCACACCCAGTCCTGGATCGCCGTGCAGCAGCCCGTGCGGTCCGTTATCTTCAATCCATTCCCCCACCATGACGGGGCCGTCCCAATTGGCGAGGGCGAAACAGGGCAGCTCGGGGAACGTCTCCCGGATGCGTTGTTCACCTTCGGCCACCATGGCCCAGAACCCGTCCGGCTCCACCTGTCCGTCAACGTCCATGGATTCAGTATGGCAGTGGCGGGGTCAGCCGCGCCCGGAAACTTTATCCGCAATCCGGGCAACCAGCGAGGTGGATTCCAGCCGGCCGTCCTCGGCGCGGTCGGCCGCGTGGTAGGCGGCGTACATGGCCTGGACGGCGATCCAGCGCAGCGGTTCCACCTCCCAGCGGCGCACCTTCCGGTTCACCCACGGCATCCGTGTCAGCTCGCTGTCCGGATCGACGATAAGGTCGCGCAAGGTGCGGGCGGCCAGGTTGGTGGCGGCGACGCCGGTGCCCACATAGCCACCGGCCCAGCCCAGCCCGGTCTGCGGATCCAGGCCGACCGTGGCCTTCCAGTCGCGCGGGACGCCCAGCACGCCGGACCAGGCATGCTCCAGGCGGGCGCCGCGGGTGGCCGGGAACATCGAATGCAGGATATCGGCCAGCTGTGCCACGGTTTTCGGCTGCGTGGCACCGTCGGAGTCCAGTGCGGAGCCGTAGCGGTAGGGCACGCCCCGGCCGCCGAGCGCGATCCGTCCGTCGGCGGTGCGCTGGGCGTACATGTACGCATGGGCCATGTCGCCCAGGGCCTCTGCCTCGTCCCAGCCGATCTCCGACCAGACGTCCTTCGGCAGCGGTTCGGTGACGATCAGCGAGGAGTTCATCGGCAGCCAGTCCCGGCGCGCCGATTTCAGGCCGGCGGTGAAGCCTTCGGTAGCGCGCAGGATGTACCGCGCTTGGACGGTCCCGCGGTCAGTGCGGGCATGGCCGGGCTGGATGTCGGTGACGGTGGTTCCCTCGTACAGCCGCACCCCCATCCGCCGGACGGCGTCGGCCAGCCCGCGGACCAGCTTGGCCGGTTGGATCCGCGCGCAGTGCGGTTGGAACAGCGATCCGACTGCCCGGTCGATCCGGATGCGTTGGTTGGTCTGCGCCGCATCCAGCAGCCGGGCGCCGGCCTCCGGCCAGACCGATTCCGCCGCGGCCCAGGCCTGCAGCCGCTGCAGCTGCGCGGGGTTCCGGGCCACGATCAGTTCGCCGCCCTTGTACATGTCCGCGTCGATGGCTTCGGCCGCGGCCACCCGGATGACCTCGTCCACGGTCTGGTTCAGCAGCGTCTGGAACCGGCCGGTCAGCTCGCGGCCGTGGCTGGCGGCATAGTGGTCGCGGCCGCCGGTCATGCTGTTGGTCAGCCAGCCGCCGTTGCGGCCCGACGCGCCGAAGCCGGCGAAGCGGCTCTCCAGCACCACCACGTCAAGATCCGGCCGGGCCTGCTTCAGGTAGTAAGCCGTCCACAAACCGGTGTAGCCCGCCCCGACCACGGCGACGTCCGCCGTCGTGCTCTCCGTCAGTGCCGGGCCGGGCTCGGGCAGCCCGCCGTCGGCATACCAAAAAGAGACTTCGCCGTTGACAATCGCCACACCAACTCCTTGTCCCGGCCGCCGGAGCGGCGGCCCGCTAGGGACAGGCTAATGGCAACCGCTACAGTTCGGCCTTACCGGCCCGCCAGTACCCCATGAAGGCCACCTGTTTGCGGTCCACGCCCAGAGCAGCTGGCATACGCACCCCCGGGAGCGGGCGCCGGCCCGTGCATAATCAAGTCATGCCCCAACCCATCGTCCTGCTCCACGGCTGGGCCTGCTCCGCGGCGTACTGGAAACCGCTGGCGGACCTACTCTCCGCCGGCGGCCGCAGGGTGGTGGCCGCGGACCTCCCCGGCTACGGCAGCGACCCTCGCGCGGGCTTCGACTGGACGGTGGAGAACGCCGCCACCAGCATGGCCGAACGATTCGGCGGCGGGCCTGTGCACTGGGTGGGGCACTCCTTGGGCGGCAGCATCGCCGCCACCATCGCGGCACGCTTCCCGCGCACGACGGCGTCGCTCACCTTGGTAGGGATGGTTCCGGTGGCACCGTCGGCGGCAACCGTCGACAAGCTGACCCGGCTGTTCGGCGACGAATCTTCCGATCCGGAAGCAGACCTGGCCGCCGGCGAGGAGCTGCTCGGAGCGTGGTTTCGGGGCGGCACCGAGCCGGAAGGCGGCGACCGCGAAACGTTCCTGGCCACCTTCAGGCGACACCCCGCCGTCGTTCGCCAGAGTTTGCTGGCCGGCGTGACCGGTGCGGCGCCGGAGGTGGCGGAGTTGGTATCGGCACCGACCCTGGTGGTGACCGGCACACGGGATCCCACCCGGCCGCCTGGCGCCGTCGCGGATTTTCTGGCCACGCACCCGGACTGGCGGCACACCTCGGTGCAGGATGCCGGGCACATGGTGCACTGGGAGCAGCCGGCGGCCTGCGCCGAGGCGATCCTGCGGCATGTAGAGGCCGCGGAGAACAGCTAGGGCCGTTTGGCCGGGTGGGTTTCGCGCTGGATGACCGGCATGATTTCGGTGGCGAGCAGTTCGATGGACCGGGCGGTGTCCGCGAACGGTAGTCCGCCCAGGCCCACCTGCGCCATGTAGCGGTCGTGGCCGAACAACTGGTACTGCTCCATGATCTTGTCGATCACTTCCTGCGGGCTTCCGGCCAAGAGTCCCCCGCCTGGGCCAGCCCAGGCTTCGAAGGTCTCGCGCGGGAAATGCCCCGCCGGCCGCGGCATGTTCTGCTCGAAGTAGGCGCGGTAGTGCGGGTAGAACGTATCGCGGGCCTGTTGGGAGGTAGGCGCCACGAAGAAATGGCCGCCCGTTCCCACCGGCAGCGTGGCCGGGTCGTGCCCGTGCGCGGCGGCGGATTCGCGGTAGTACTCAATGTGCCGGGTGAAGTGCTGCGGTCCGGAGAGCAGCGCCAAGTACAACGGCAGGCCCAGCCGGCCGGCGCGCTCGAAGGAAGAGGGCGTGCCGCCCACGCCGACCCAGACCGGCAGCTTCTCCTGCAGCGGCCGCGGCGCCACGTCCATGCCGCGGATGCTGTGGTGGTGCGTTCCGTTCCAGCTCAGGTTCTCCTGCTCGCGGGCGGCCAGCAGGAGCTGCAGCTTCTCTTCGAACAGGCCGTCATAGTCGGCCATGTCGTAGCCGAAGAGCGGATAGGACTCGGTGAAGGCACCGCGGCCCGCGATGATTTCCGCCCGGCCGCCGGAGAGCAGGTCCAGCGTGGCGAACTGCTCGAACAGCCGAACCGGATCCTGGGTGGACAACACCGTGACGGCGGTGGCCAGGCGCAGCGTGGTGGTCTCTCGCGCGATGGCGGCCAGCACCACTTCGGGGGCCGAGATGGCGAAGTCCTTGCGATGGTGCTCGCCGAGCCCCAGGAAGGAGATGCCCGCCTGATCGGCGATCTTCGCCAGCTGGACCAGTTCCTCCAGGCGCTGCCGGGGCGACAACGCCTCACCGTCCGGGCCGTGCGTCAGTTCGCCGAAGGTGAAGATGCCGAAGTCCATTAATGCTCCCGGGGGTCGCGTGCAGTGTTCCATTAGTTGAAGCTTCAGGTAATCCGGGATATTCCCCAGGCGCGAAAAAGACCCTCGGCAAAAGAGCTACCGGGAAGTAACATGAGGGGACAGCACAGGGCCTGAAGCCCGGCAGGCCCGCGTCGAAGGGGACTGCCATGAGCGCCGAGACCGACCAGAAAAAAGCCAGCGCCAGCGCGGAGGCCGCCGCTGGACCGTTGCCCGCCGAAGCAGGGACGGCCGGCCCGGCGGAGACCAGCGAACGGGACGCGCGCGAACTGGCCGAGGCGTCGCGCGAAACGGAATGGACTCGGCCGAGCTTCGCCAAGGGCCTGTACATGGGCCGGTTCGAACTCGACCTGATCCACCCGCATCCGCTGCCGAGCCCGTCCGAGCGTGCGGCCGGCGAGGCGTTCCTGGCGGCGCTGGAGGAGTACGCCCGCAGCATGGACGGGGCACGGATAGAACGCGACGCGAAGATCCCGGACGAATACCTCGACGGCTTGGCCAAACTGGGCGCCTTCGGCATGAAGATCCCGGTCGAATATGGCGGTCTGGGGCTGTCGCTGCTCTATTACGGCCGCGCCCTGATGCTGCTGGGATCGGTACATCCTTCGCTCGGAGCGCTGCTCTCGGCCCACCAGTCCATCGGCGTTCCCGAGCCGGTCAAGGTCTTCGGCACCGAAGAACAAAAGCGCGAATACCTGCCCCGCTGCGCGGCCGGCGCCGTGACCGCCTTCCTGCTCACCGAACCCGACGTCGGCTCCGACCCCGCGCGGCTCGGCACCACCGCCACTCCCACCGAGGACGGCGAGGGGTACCTGCTCAATGGCAGCAAACTCTGGACCACCAACGGGGTGATCGCGGAACTGGTGGTGGTGATGGCCAAGGTCCCGGAGCACGACGGGCAGCATGGCGGCATCTCAGCGTTCGTGGTGGAAGCTGACTCCCCGGGCATCACGGTGGAAAACCGAAACGCCTTTATGGGCCTCAGGGGCATCGAAAACGGCGTGACCCGGTTCGACAACGTCCGTGTCCCCGCGGCCAACCGCCTGGGCCGTGAAGGGCAGGGCCTGAAAATCGCGTTGACCACGCTGAACACCGGTCGCCTCTCGATCCCCGCGCTCTGCGCGGCTGGCGGTAAATGGTCGCTGAAGATCGCCCGGGAATGGTCCAACGCGCGCGTGCAGTGGGGCAAGCCCGTCGGCAAGCATGAGGCGGTCGGCAAGAAGATCGCCTTCATCGCCGCCAGCTCTTTTGCCCTCAACGCAGTCTTTGAGCTGTCTGCCGGACTCGCCGATGCCGGCATGAAGGACGTCCGGATTGAAGCAGCGCTGGCCAAGCTGTGGTCCAGCGAATTCGCTTTCAAAATTGCCGACGAGTTGGTCCAGATCCGCGGTGGCCGAGGCTTTGAGACCGCCGAGTCGTTGGCCGCCCGCGGCGAACGCGCCGTGCCGGCCGAACAATCGCTGCGCGACATGCGGATTAACCGGATCTTCGAAGGCTCCACCGAAATCATGCATTTGCTGATTGCCCGCGAGGCTGTGGACGCGCACTTGTCCGCCGCCGGAGATTTGGCCTCGGCCGACGCCGATCTCCAGGCCAAGGCAAAGGCGGCCGTGGGTGCCAGCGGCTTCTACGCCAAATGGCTTCCTCAGCTGCTCGCCGGCCAAGGCATGAATCCCACGGCCTATAAAGACTTCGGCCTGCTGGCTAAGCATCTGCGCTACATCGAGCGTTCGTCCCGCCGGCTGGCCCGGCAGACGTTCCTTGGCATGGGCCGATGGCAGGCGGGGCTGGAGAAGCGGCAAGCGTTCCTGGGCAGGATTGTGGATATTGGCGCCGAACTCTTCGCCATGGCCGCCAGCTGCAGCCATGCCGAAATGCTGCGGAGCCAGGACCCTGCACAAGGCAAGGCAGCGTACCAGTTGGCGGACGCCTTCTGCCTGCAGTCCAGGGAGCGGATCCACCAGCTCTTCGGCGAACTCTGGCGCAATTCGGACGCCAGCGACGGCAAGCTCGCCGCTCGGGTGCTCGCCGGCGACTACACGTGGTTCGAAGCCGGCATCCTGGATCCATCGGAGGGCACCGGACCGTGGATCTCGGAACGCCCAACCGGGGTCTCCACCAAGGAGAACCTGCACCGCGCCTACCGCTGATTCAACCAGCCACCTACAGCACCGGCCACACCCGGCGCTGCGCGTCGAAGACCTCCCAGGCCCGCGGCACCAGATTCAGCGAGACATCGCACATCTGCCGCAGCTGCTCCATGCTCCCCGCCCGGAATGTCCCAGTGCCGAATTCGTTGAACGGATCCGGGTAGCGCGATCCCCCCATGGCCGCCCACTCCAGGCCGTGCGAGTGACCGCTGCAGAACTGCCAGACATACATCAACGACGGCGGCAGGTCCTCGGTCCGCAGGTCCTTCAGGATGGAGGTCTGTGTCCGGTTCTTGGTGGCGTAGCCCCAGGAATTGTCGGCCTTCCTGGAAAAAATCGGCGGCAGCCGCAGCGACTCCGCCACCTCGTTGACCGTGCGGCGCAGCCCGTTAAAATACTCCATCGCCCGGGCATGCCGTTCGGGCTGAAAGTCCGCCAGATAGGCATCCCAGAACGACGCCGCGTTGAACACATCCCGTGCAACGAGCACCAGACTGCGTCGAGCCCGCTCCGTGCCCTCGGCCGGCAGCAGCGCCCACAACACGGTGGACGTGCATTCGATAACCGTCCGCACCAGCGAGTACGGCGCGTGCGTCTGCAACCGGTATTCCGCCGGCCCCTGACCGCCGTGTTCCTCGAACAACAGCCGGCGCAGGGCCAGCACATTGTCGGTGGCCGCTGCCAAGGACTGGCGCAGCAGACTGCTCACGCTTTGGGCCGCGGTGAATTGTTCGTCCAGCTGGGCCAGCGGGGATCCCGGTTCAACGGAGGCCTGGTCCCGTTGCAGCCATGGTTCCAAATCCTGCAGCATCTGCAGGATGGCCAACGCTGCCCGGTCCTCCGGGTCTGTTCCGCCTACCGAGCGCATCTGGCCGAAGGAGGCACCGCCGTCGTCCATTGGCCCATGGTAGCGCCGCAACGGCGCGCTGCTCCTGCCAGCGGTTATCGTGGGAACAACCGGCTGCCACCGAGCCGGAAACTTTGTTCCGAACGAAGGGGCTCCACTTGTCCGCCGAAGCCGATCTGATCAATCTCGACTCGCTGCTCAGTGATGCCGAGCTGGCGCTGCGGAGCGACGTCCGTGCCTTTGTGGACAGCGCGATCAAGCCGAACATCGGCGGCTGGTACGAAAAGGCGGTCTTCCCGCTGGAGATCGTGCCCGAGATGGCCAAGCTCGGCCTGCTCGGCATGCACCTGGACGGCTACGGCTGCGCCGGCCGCTCCGCGGTCGAATACGGTCTGGCCGGCGCCGAACTCGAAGCAGGCGACTCCGGCCTGCGCACCTTCGTCTCCGTGCAGGGCTCGCTGGCCATGAGCGCCATCCACAAACACGGCTCCGAGGAGCAGAAGAAGCAGTGGCTGCCGCAGATGGCCGCCGGCGAAGCTATCGGTTGCTTCGGCCTGACCGAACCCTCCGCCGGCTCCGACCCCGCCAATATGAAAACCTATGCCCGCCGCGACGGCTCCGGTCCCGACGCCGACTGGGTGCTTAACGGCTCCAAACGCTGGATCGGCCTCGCCTCCGTCGCCAAGGTCGCGATCATCTGGGCCCACACCGAGGACGGTGTCCGCGGGTTCATCGTTCCCACCGACACCGCCGGCTTCAAAGCCACCCCGATCGAGCCCAAGCTCTCCATGCGCGCCTCCATCCAGTGCGACATCGAACTCACCGACGTCCGTCTGCCCGCCGACGCGCTGCTGCCGAACGCGAAGGGACTGCGCGGGCCGTTCGAGTGCCTGAACGAAGCCCGCTACGGCATTATCTGGGGCGCGATGGGCGCCGCCCGCGACGCCTGGCAAGTCGCCGTCGACTACTCCAAGGAACGCCTGCAGTTCGACAAACCGCTGGCCGGCTACCAGCTCACACAACAGAAACTGGTCGACATGGCGCTGGAGATCAACAAGGGCTTCCTGCTCGCCCTGCACCTGGGCCGGCTCAAGGACGCGGGGAACCTGCAGCCGCACCAGATCTCGGTCGGCAAGCTCAACAACTGCCGCGAAGCCATCGAGATCGCCCGCGAATGCCGCACCATCCTCGGCGGCAACGGCATCACCCTGGACTACTCACCGCTGCGCCACGCCAACAACCTCGAATCCGTCCGCACCTACGAAGGCACCGACGAAGTCCACACCTTGATCCTCGGCCAGAAAATCACCGGCTTCCCCGCCTTCCGCTGAGGGGGTGCGGGGATGCGGGCCGGGCTCGCGGTGAGCCGACCCTGCCTCAGTCAGCCCGCGCGGCGAAGGCGGCCGGCACGCGACGCAATCAGCAGTCCCACGCCAGTCAATCCGATGCCCAGCAGCGTTTCCGGGCCGACTACGCTCCCCGCCGACGGCCAGAAAATATCCACAGCCAACGCTCCCACCAACTGTCCGCTGATCACCGTCAGCGTCATCAGCAGCACGCCGGTGCTGGCCACGCAAACTGTGGCAGCGGCAAGGATCAGGGTACCGAGCGGACCGCCCAGATACAGCCACCACTGCCCGGTGAGGAGGTCGGCATGCCCGATGATCATCGCCTGCACGATCCAGACCGCCAGCAGGGCCACCGTTCCCACACCGAAGTTCAGCAGCGTGGAGATCACCGGGCTGCCATGCGCCGTACCGATCTGGCCCAGGACGCCCTGCTGCACGCTCTGCAACAGCCCAGACAACAGTGGGATGAGCATGAACAACACCAGCGGGCCAACTGCAGTTGATGGCCCGAAATGGGCGCTGGCGGCGAGGATCGCTGCCAGGAAGGCGAGCACGGCACCAGTGATCCGGGCCCCGCTGACCGCAATCTTCCGGCCTGCCCCGATGCCCAACCGGTCCATCAGCAGGCCGGAGGCCATCTGGCCGGTCACGATCGCTATGGTGAACAGGGATAATCCGATTGGCCCCACAGTTGCCGCCTGTGCAAACACGTAGAGGGCACCGACGACGCCCGCCAGCAGGTACCAGCGCGGGTACACCCGCCGTCGCAGCAGTCCTGGAACGGCACGCAATTTGGCCCGCGCCTTCGGCCGCACGAGCGCAAAAAGCACCACCGCCCCGAAGCCCGTGCCGAAGCTGACCAAGGCTGCTCCCACACTGTCCTGCAGTTCGATTCCCAGCTGGCTGTTGAGCCGGCTTTGCACGGCCAGCCCCACTCCTGCGAGCAGCGCCAGCAGCAGTGCCAGTGGGACCGGCAATTGGATGCCGTGGCGTTTAGTAGGAGCCCTCCCGCCCGGCAGATGCACCCTGCCGCGGCTGCCGCGGGGAGAATCAGCGGGCCGGTCTGCGTGCACGTGCCGATGTTATCCCGCCCGGTAGCTCCTGTCTGCGTCTGCCGATGCCGACCGCACAATGCGCCGATGAATCCGCCACCACACTTCTTGACCTTGACGTTGCGTCAAGGTTCATAGTTGTTGCTATGGGTATGACACCGGAGGTCAAAACGTATTCGATTCAGGAAATCGCCAGAGCTGCCGGGACTACCAGCAGGACCTTGCGGCACTACCAGGACATTGGCCTGCTGGAGCCGAGCCGCACGGGCCACAACGGCTACCGCTATTACGACGACGAGGCCTTGGTTCGGCTGCAGCGGATCCTCCTGCTGCGCCAGCTTGGATTGGGTCTGCCTGAAATCAACAAGGTGCTGGAAGGCACACGGGATACGACGGCCGCTCTGCGCGGGCATCTGGAACTTCTCCTGCAGGAGCGCGATCGACTTGAAAGGCAGATCGCCTCAGTACGGACCACTATCAACAAAACGGAAAGGGGCGAACAGCTCATGGCAGATGAAATGTTCGACGGATTCGACCACACCCAGTACAAGCAGGAAGTCGAAGAGCGCTGGGGAAAGGACGCTTACGCCACGGGCGACCGGTGGTGGCGCGGCATGTCCGACGCCGAGCGGACATCTTGGAAGGAACACTCAAAGCAGTTGATGGCAGATTGGGTTGCCACCGCGCAGGCCGGTTTGGCTGCAAGTAGCGATGAGGCCCAGACTTTGGCACGGCGTCAATTCGACTGGCTCTCCAGCGCCAACGGCGGCCAGAAAGTGTCCTTCGGCTATTTCACTGGCCTGGGCGAAATGTATGTGGCCGACCCGCGGTTCGGCGCCAACTACGGCGGCGAGCAACGCGCATCCTTCGTGAGGGACGCCATGAAGATCTACGCCGACAAACACCTGGCATAGGTTCCGCAGAAGCGGCGTGGGAACCAGCCTCGAGCTTGTCCCCGCGCCGTTCTCCCTGTCAGGCTGCAGGGCGGACCAGATCCTCCCGCGGAATCCGAACAACCGCCCATCCTCTCGCAGCGCTAGCAGCAAGGCGCCCACCGTCCCCCGCAGCCGTTTGCCGGAGGGCCGCCTCCACCAGCAACAGCGGTTCTCTTGCGGTGCGCTTTCCACCCGGCGCAGCCACTGCCTCTGCTGTCGGTCCGCCAGCAATGGTGCCGGGTAGGGGTGGTGCGGTGGAGGTGTAGGTGTGGCCGGTGGGTGTGGTCGTTTCCACGGCGTGGCGTGGCCCGTCGACGGGTGTGGTGGACCAGCCGTCGGCTTCCTTGGCGTGGTTGCAGCGCTCGCACAGCCCCTGCCCGTTGGCCAGGGTGGTGGGCCCGCCCTCGGACCAGGCGACAATGTGGTCGATGTGCCGGATCGGGGCGTCGCACCAGGGAGCGGCGCAGATCGCGTCCCGGGCCATGACCATCCGCCGGATCCCGTCGGGGAACTTCCGGGCCTTCGAGTCCATGCCCAGCAGCTGCCCGTCCTCGGGAGCGGTATACAGCCGCCGGATCCAGACGTCCTCCACGCCGCCGATTTTCAGGTTCCGCAGCCTTTCCTGCCGGGCCTGCTCGCGGGCGGTCTTCCAGCCCGGCTCGGTTCCGGCCGGCGGAGCCTTCTGCCCGGTTCCCGGCGGGCTCGTGCCAGGCTGGTTCGTTCCCGGCGGGATGCCTCCTCTGCGGGGTTGGGATGTTGCGGGTGGGTCCTGGGGCAGGCGGATCAGGTCCCGGGCGTACTGAGCCGGGACGATGCCGTAGCCGGTGAGCCAGGCCGGTTCATTCTCGCCCTGCAGCATCGTCCGGTCGGTCATGACCAGTTGGACTTCCAGGTCGGCCGGGTCGGCGGTGCTGCGACCGGTGACGCGTTCAAACACGGTATCGGCCATCACCTGGCCCCGGGTCCGGGGGTCCCCGGCATTGGCCAGCCGGTCCGCCTCCTGCTGCAGCGCGGCCATCATCGCGACCCCCCGCACCACCGGCAGCAACGTCCTCACGGACACCATGGTGTCTGGTTCGGGCCTCGAGGAGACATACCGGTCCGCTTCGGCCTTCGCGGCCCGCTTCACCACCGCGTGCGGATCCAGCCGGTAGGCGGCGCGTTTGGCTTCGGCCTCCAGCCGCCGGTTCCCGAGCCCGTGCAGCCGGTCCGGGTTCCCGGCCAGTTCCTCATCCACCGCCGCCCGGTGCTCGGGGGTGAGGCAGTCGGTTTCACTGACCAGGATCGCCGCCCGCCGCTCGTTCAGGTACCCCGCCTTGAGTGCCTTGAGCGTGTGCGGCATCTGATTGACCAGGACCTTGGCCCGGCCCAGCAGCAAAGCGCCCTGGTTCGGGGACTCCCGGCGCGCCAGCCCGACCTGCTTGGCGATCCCCTCGCCCTGCCGGGCGGCCGGGACGCCTTTGGCGGCCCGCTCGGCCCGCATCCGCTGATCCAGGGCGACCATGAGTTTGGCCTGCTCCGCGGCGATCGCGTCCTTGGCGTCCTCCCGTGCGGTGA
>NZ_JBNHHB010000016.1:0-82224 GCF_059091905.1 Arthrobacter sp. Dra40 | reverse complement strand
AGTTCAGCGACATGCCGCGCAGGTACTCGTTCAGGCCTTCCTTGGTGGCATCCTGCTCCAGGTTCAGGTTCAGAATGGCCATCGAAACGTCCGGGGTGGGGACGCGGATGGCGTTGCCGGTCAGCTTGCCCTCAAGCTCGGGCAGGGCCTTGGCCACGGCCTTGGCAGCGCCGGTCTCGGTCAGCACCATGTTCAGCGCCGCCGAACGGCCGCGGCGCGTGCCCTTGTGGAAGTTGTCGATCAGGTTCTGGTCGTTAGTGTAGGAGTGGACCGTCTCCACGTGGCCATGCGCGATGCCGTACTTGTCGTTGAGGGCCTTGAGCACCGGCGTAATGGCGTTGGTGGTGCAGGAAGCTGCGGAAACGATCTTGTCGTCGTCCGTGATGTCCGAGTGGTTGACGCCGTGCACGATGTTCTTCAGGCCGCCCTTGCCCGGTGCCGTCAGCACCACACGCGAGACGCCCGGGCACTGCAGGTGCTGGGACAGGCCGGCTTCATCGCGCCACTTGCCGGTGTTGTCCACCACGATGGCGTCCTTGATGCCGTACTGCGTGTAGTCCACCGACGCCGGGTCGTTGGAGTAGATGAACTGGATCAACGTGCCATTGGCTTGGATGGTGTTGTTCTCTTCGTCCACGGAAATGGTGCCGTCGAACGGGCCGTGCACGGAGTCGCGGCGCAGCAGGCTGGCACGCTTGATCAGGTCGTCGTCGCTGCCCTTGCGGACCACCACGGCGCGCAGGCGCAGCCCGTGGCCGCCACCGGAGTGACCCACCAGGATGCGGGCCAGCAGGCGGCCGATCCGGCCGAAGCCGTAGAGCACCACATCGGTGCTGGTGCGCTCGTCCGCACCGTGCTTGCCGACAATATCCGCCAGCTCGGCGCGGACGAAGTCCTTCAGGTCCGTGCCGTCAGCTTCATTCTTAAACTTCACCAGCAGACGGGCCAGGTCGACCGAGCCGGCGCCGAGTTCCAGCTCGCTCAGCGCCTGCACCACCGGGAAGGTCTCTTCCAGCGGCAGTTCGGCGTCATCGATTTGGCGGGCGAAGCGGTGCGCCTTGAGGATGCCCACCACGGACTGGTTAATAAGGCTGCGGCCGTGGATGGAGGTGACCACGTTGTTTTCTCGGTACAACCGGCCGATCATCGGGATCATCGCTTCGGCAAGTGCCTGGCGGTTGCTCCACGCATTTAGGGCCGACTCTGACATCTGGTTCACAGAATTACCTTCCTACATCAGCCGGGTTCTCCCTCGAGCCCGGTTGCCACCGCCGTGGATATTCACGACGACGCCGCTTTCGCCAGACGGTCTGTCCGGTTCCGACAACACGCCACCGCCACCTGCCGGCGGGAAGCTTAGAGGTCTGCGCGGTTTGGCCGCTCGTTGCCAAGCGACGTAAGACACGCCTACCTGCTATCCATTCTAGGGACTGCTGGAAGCCTCAGCGTACGCCTGCAGGTGAACTGCCTCACGTTAACGGGCCTCGACGCGTTCGCCACTCGACTTTGCAACCGCTGTTGAGTAACTGCTGACAATATGGCCCGACGCGCGCCGGATGGTGTTCTCAAAGACCGGCATGGCCAGCAGCAAGGTGGTCGCTGCGGCCAGCGCGAGGCCAAGCGCGAGGACTCCTGCGCTCCCCCACAGGTTTTGGATTGAAGGCAGCGCCTCAGCCACGGCAAGGACCACGAAGCCGTGTAGGACGTAGATCGCCAGACTGTTCCGACCGAGGCGGGCGACGAACCCCTGACGGTTGGGCGAGAGGCAAAGTAGCGCACCTATGGCGACAGCTGCGAGGAGGAGCAGCGCCGCTCTGGTGCCCAGACCCAAGACGTCAGGAGTCTCAAGCCGGTCGAAACTGAAGGAGCCGTACAGCCACTGGTGTGGAATATCCTGGCTGTAGACGAGCAGCCAACCGCCCACAGCAGCGACAAGAGCGATCGCTTTCCACACCAAACTCGCGTCCCCCAACGCACGAACAATACGCTTGCCGTAGGTGGCACCGACCACGAAAAACGGTAGGAAAACCAATGCCCGTGAGAGCGACAACGAATTGCCGACCGAGTCCAAAGCGCCGACTCCGAGTGCGATGACAATTGACAGTGCAATGGTCGCCTTGGGGAAGCGTGTAACAACCGGGAGCAGCAGGAGCCACCAAATCATCCCGAGCAGGAACCATAGGATCCAGAATGGTCGCTCGATCGAGAACTGCCGGTCAATGCCCAGGGCGTTGACGAAGACAAAGTACAGGATCTGAAACGCCACCAGAATCACAGCGAACGTTCCGATTCGCTGGCCTAGCCGGCTTGTCTTGGCGGTCACTCCGGCCAGAAACACAAAGGCAGGCATATGAAACATGTAAATGCCCGTTAACGCCAGCCGGGTGCCGTCCGCCTTCCAAGAGCCGACCTCTTCGAGAAAGTGGCCAAGGACCACCGCGAAGATCAGCAGTCCCTTGGCAGTATCAAGTCGAAGGTTGCGCTGCGACGCCTGAGAAGTCATCCCAATACACTACAGACCCTGATGATCAGGCTGGCCCCCAGCACGCCTGGAGACACCGGCGGCGGTCCCGGGTGGGAAGCGCCGCCGCCGTCCACCCAATCGGTCAGGCCTTAAAGATGTCCTTTCGGACGCCCATGATGATTCGGTCGCCGGAGTCGGCCGTCTTCAAGTAGCGGACGACGTTTTTCAGGTCCAAAGCGATGCAGCCCGCAGTCGGAACGGGGTTGGCATGGAGGAAGATTGCGAAGCCTGCCCCCTGCTTGATCTTTTGACCCGGCCCCCGGTTGTAGTCGATCACCGCGCCCTGGCGGTAGTCGCCGGTAGGCAGACGCATGAAGAACCACATGTTCTCGTCCGGCCAGCGTTCGTAGCCGACGGAACGGGCCTGATAATAATTGTTGTACGAGGTACCGAGGGTTCCGGACCATCTGGACCTTTTGTTCAGCTTCTTGTACTTGAGATCGGTACCAGGGTTGCCCTCGCCGAAGGCTTCGTGGACGGTGAAGCTGCCTTGCGGGGACCAACGGTACCGGGTGTGACCGGATGCTACGCCGAAGAATTGGACGCATCCCTTGGACTTGAGCCCGCATTTCATATCCGAGCTCGGGTAACCCGTGGTCCCACGCTCGGATCCAGATGCCTTGAACTTCTGAGAAATCTTGTGGTCGCGATCCAGGCTGCGGGCCCCCGTCTTGGCCGTCCAATAGATGGCGATGCGCTTAGCGCTCTTGGCCGACGGCGCATAGGTACGGACACATCCGTTACGCACCAGACGACAGTTGAGATCGCCAACAGCAACCAGCTTCAGCTTTTTCGCCTTGGCCTCGATGGCCTTCTTGCCTGCAACAATGTGCGCGGGCGTGTAGCTGATGGTTCCGCCTTGGAAGCGTTGCGTGGCGCTGTTGTCGGAGCGAACCTTCATGTCGGCGACGGGGTAGCCGTACTTGCCGTTTTCGTACTTTGCGTCGCGGTAGGCCTTGAAGATGGAGTGCTTGAGGTCCACCGCGTACGCACCCGAGGCAGCTGTCCTGTAGATCGCTACCTTCGCTTTGCCTGCCGCATCGGTGTAGGTGCGGACGCAGCCGTTGTCCTTGAGCGTGCAGCGGAAATCATTGACCGCGGTGAGCTTCTGAGCGGCAGCCTTTTTGCTGATCGCGGCCTGCCCCGCTGCCACGTGCGCGGTCTCCTCCACAGGGCTGCTCGTCTCCGGTGATTCTTGGGTTGCGCTCTTCCGCATCCGCGAGGGAGACGGATTGGAGTCCGGTGTATCTTTTGCCGCGTCCGGTCGTGAGGGCAACACGGGCTGCCCTTGAACGGCGGGCGCCGCCGGCGGCGCTGGCACTGACAGCACCCCCGGTGCCTCTGACGCTCTCTTGGACGGTTCCGCAGGAGTCGACGAGGCGGGTCCCGCTTCAGTAGGCGTCGGCCTAGGTTCAGGAGCCTCGGCGGGCGCCGTCCCAGTGGGGTCGGGGCTTTCGTTGGTGGGCGCAGCGCTGTCCGGGGCGGAATCCGTCGGCGCCGGCGCTGCGGTCGACTGCCTGGTCTGCCTGCCCTCGTCGGAAGCCACGGCTGGCAGGGCCGAGGCCAGCAAGCCTGTCAGCACCGCAGATATCAGGCCGACGCGCAGCATAGGGCGCAGAAAAGAGGGCGAAAGGCGATTCATTATTCCCCCGAGGAAAGTTAAATGCTGGTGGTGGAACCAGCTGAGACTGTATCCGCCACTGTCGTCCTCGATCCGCGAAATGTTAGGTACGCGGTGGCGCACCGCGCGTCGTCATCGCTGAGCCCGGATTCTTGACCGACCAACTTTGGGGGTACCTGCTGATGAGGAGAACTGCAAGACTTTGCATTATCGAACGCAGCCATTGCCCCCATGCAGAAACTGAATTCGCCACTCGAACCGGCCCCGTCGGCCGCCCCAGCCCGGCGGGGCTGCTTCCCTGTGGATGTCCCAAACCAGCCGCCCTGGAAATCGCGAAAATTCAACTCGTCCTGGCAGCCGCCGATGAGGCGGGGCTAAGGAAGGCCAAACGCGATCTGATCCTTCCCTAGCCCCTGCCCCACCACAGCGACGAAATCCCCTCACGCCGATGAGGACTGCGATCCTGCAAATGCCGGCCAAGAGGTGGTCAGTGTCTAACCTTCACGGACTTGGACGTCTTGGAGACGCCGGCCCAGCCACTCTTGGACCCAGTGACCTTCAGTTTGACGGTTTTGCCGGCGTCGGACTTCGTGAGTGTATAGGTCGACTTGACAGCACCTTTGATCGGTTTGCCGGAACGGTACCACTGATAGGACAACTTCACCGGCTTTGGGTGCCAATCGCTTTTGGCCACACTGAGCTTGGAGCCTGCCTTGGCCGTTCCGGTGATTTTCACCGAGTACGGAGCCGCCAGCTGAGGGTAGTAGCGCGTCAGTGTGACATTCTGGCCGGTCTTGTCGGCGGCCTTCCCGACAGTGAAACCCTTACTCGCCGAGTAGAGCCGGCCCTTGCTGTCCGTCGCCATAAAGGCGATCTTGTAGCTGCCGGCCTGCAACGTCTCCAGCCTGTAGGTGCTGCCGGCGAAGTACTGCATGATGACGCCTTCGTGGCCTTTCGGTCGAACGTCGACGGTAACCGTTGTTCCTATAACCTTGACTCCCTTGGGGGCGGTGATCTTTCCGCCGGCGGTGGAGGTACGGATCAGGGAAGCGTTGATCCCGCGGACGACTCCGCTGTTGCCGACTGTGATGGTCTTGGCGTTGCCGTGGCTGGTGCCGCCGTACCACTGGCTGACCAATTCCGCAGGGATTCCGTAGAACTTGACCTTGTACTTACCTGCCGGGACATGCCTGAAGCGGAAGGTTCCGTCGGCAGCGGGATCAACTGCCATCTCGGAGGAACCGTACTGGTCCATGCCGCTAGCACGAAATAGCTGAACGCGAACCTTTTTCCGGTCCTTGCCCTTGGGCGCGTTCACCTTCCCAGTGACCGAAGCCATTTCGGGAATGTTGGCCCTCAAACCGGTAAGGTCCTGGGCGGTCTTCAGGGTGACGGTCTTGGCCGTCGAGAAGCGGTCCGCCCCGCCGTACCAGATGTCGCGGCTCCCGTAGTCCTCATCTCCTGGGAACTTTACCTTGTACGTGCCAGCTTTCAGCCCGTAAACCTTGAATTTGCCGCGCTCCACAAAATCTGAGGCCACGCGGGTTCGAGAGGAGCCACTGGAGTAGACCTCGACGGGAGCGCCCTCAATTTCTACCCCGGCCGGTGCGGAGACCGTGCCGGCCAGCGTCGCGCCCCTAATCAGTGAGATGCTAAGCCCGTCCACGGCCTGTCCCGGGGATACTTTCACGACGGCGGCGGTTTTAAAGCTTTCCCCGCCATACCAGGCGTCCAAGGCACCTGACTTCTCCCCGTTGATCTTGACCTTGTAGGAGCCTGGCTTTAGTCCCTCCATCGTCCAGTAATACTCGTTGACATCTGGATCGTAGCCGGCGCCGCTACCCTGATTTATTTTCCCTTCCGGGTCGTTGGCTGCGTAGACGTCCACAAACACGTCCCCGGCGTTGATCCCCTGAGGGGCGGTGACGGTGACACTGATCGAACCGGTCGACGCGGCGGTTGCCGGCGTCTGCCCTACCGCCAGGAGCGCGGCCAGCATCAGCGGCACCAGCGCCCTGCGCGCGAATCGGACAGTTTTTCTCAAGCTGATCTCCCAACCTAGAAGTTCGCCGGCAAGACGGACGCTGTCGGCACCCGCGAAGTTTGGCCATAAACCTGCAGGACACAGCCATGAAGAAATCACGGCCGCTGACAGTGACAATCGTCCCGGACCGAGTCTCCGTTAGACGTGAGCCACATCTCCGGCGCCGAGATGCGCCAAATCCGGCCACGCCACCTCGGTAACGACGGCGACAACCACTGAAGTTCGAAGGTCTATCGGCGAAGACGCCCGGCTAAGTGCGTCCCTAAGGTCGGCAAAAACTATTGATCGCTACGGGCAAGTGCCCTACGGAAACGAAGTTCGGCTGCCAGCGGCTCCAACGGCACAGCCGTCACGGGAGGTTCCGAGCCGAGGTTCAAGGGCAAGAAGATCAGTGTCGGCGGAATCGGTCAGAAGCCCGCTTCTATATCCTCCGTACCCTCTTCCAAGACGGCCAGGATTCGCTGATTGCCCTCTCAAGGTCCGGCTCCCAGGGGTTCCCGGGATCGATTTCTCAACGTCGGCATCAGTGCCCGCATATGGCCGTCACCCATGAGCGCCGCTTGGGTCCCGCGATGGTTTGAATGGAACGGCGTCGCTTGCTCAAGGGAAGAATGGGACGGGTTGGCCTATGAGCCGGGTTCTGTCACCTGCGGCAGTTGCCCGCCGCCGGGTGGCGATCATCCATCTAGGAGCACCGTTGCCGGTGCCCTCAAGCGGCCTACCCGGACACTCGGGCGAGCAGCCCTCAATCGTGCCCTGTCTGGCCTTGCTCCGGGTGGGGTTTACCTAGCCGCCCCGGTCGCCCGGCGCGCTGGTGGTCTCTTACACCGCCGTTTCACCCTTACCAAGTGCTGCACGAGGCAGCCCCTGGCGGTCTATTTTCTGTGGCACTTGCCTGCGGGTTTCCCCGAGTGGGCGTTACCCACCACCCTGCCCTGCGGAGCCCGGACTTTCCTCGGCAGACGAATCTTCGCAGATCCGTCCGACGCGATCGCCCAGCCAACCCGTCCCGCCTTCAGGATACGGCCTGCGCCCCCGCGGCCAGTAATCTGCTCAGCTTCTGTCGGTTTCCCAGCATGACGACGGCGGTGTTCCCGCCTTTCGCACGGCGGTGCGGTCCGACGGTAGGCTGCTACGGTGCTGATTCTGCTTCCACCTTCCGAAGGAAAGACCGCTGCCGCCAAAGGACATCCGTTCGAGCTGCAGGAACTGCAGTTTCCGGAGCTAAATCCTGCACGGGAGGAAGTGTTGGCCGCCCTCGCCCACATCAGCCAAAGTCCGGACGCGCTGGCGCAGCTGGGCGTCGGCGCATCGTTGGCTGCCGAAGTGGAGCGCAATACCCGGCTGCATGACGAACCATCCGCTCCTGCACACACGGTCTACTCCGGCGTGCTGTACGACGCCCTGGGTTACCGGACGATGACCGCCACGCAGAAACGCAAGGCGGACGCCGCCGTCGTCGTGATTTCAGCGCTCTGGGGGGCGATCGGCTTCGCGGACAGCATCCCGGCCTACCGGCTGTCCATGTCCGTGGGGCTGCCGGAAACCGGGAAGCTGGCCTCGTACTGGAAGAAGCGGCTGCCCAAGGCCTTGGACGCGCACGCCGAGGGGCAACTGCTGGTCGACTGCCGTTCCAGCACCTACGCCGCGGCGTGGATGCCGGAGCCGGCCCGGACCGTGGTGGTCAACGTCTTTCAGGAGCGCAACGGCAAGCGCACTGTCGTCTCGCATTTTGCCAAGCACACCCGCGGCGAACTGGCCCGGCACCTGCTGACCCGCCGCGGCAAGGCGCCCGAGACGCCGGCCGCGCTGTTGAAGGCCGCGCAGGAAGTTTGGCAGGCGGAACTGGTGGACGGCACGGCCCGCAAGGCGCACGCGCTGAATATAGTGCTGGGCGAGTAGATCACCACGCGGGTCTGGCGGCCCTTGGTCGATCACTGCACGCCGGACCTAGCGTTCTTTAGCCGTCCCACTCCGCCGAACGGATGAGGATGCAGCCGGAGTCGGGGCAGAAGACGATGTCGTCGGCGGCGGCTTTGCGGATGTCGGCCAGGTCGCCGGCGCTGAGCTGCATGCCGGAGCCCTCGGACTTGCCGTGGAACAGGCGGGCGGCGCCGATGCCGCGGTGGGCCAGGGTCTTATCGTAAACAGCCAACAGGGCAGGTTCGAAACTGGCGGCCAGTTCCTTGCGGTCCGCCGACACTGTGCCACGTTCGTTTTCGATCCCGGCGAGTTCGTCGTCGCGGGTACGTTCCAAACCGGACAGTTCCTCGCGCAGCTGGTCGTTGGCCTGCTGGTGCTCGGTTTGGCGGGTCCGAAGCGTCTCCAGACGCTCCATGACTTCCAGCTCAACGTCTTCCAGGTCGCTGCGGCGCTTGTTCAGCGAGACCAGTTCGTGCTGCAGCGCGGTGAGGTCCTTGGGCGTGCCCGATCCGCTGTCCAGCCGCTTCTGGTCGCGTTCAATCCGCGACTGAACCGTCTCGACGTCCGCTTCGGCGCGCTTCAGTTCACGCTCGGTGTCCGCGATCTCGGTGTTCAGGGCGACCAGCGACGAGTCGGCGGCGGCCAGCTTCTCCACCAACGCGTCGATCTCGGCGTTCTTGGCGGTGGCTGCAGCGCGGCGGCTCAATTGAGTGAGCTTGCCATCGAGTGCCTGCAGGTCGAGCAGCCTCAGTTGCTCGGAAGCCGGTGCCTTCGCCATGTACGTCCTTTCAACACGCTGCCGAACCATTGCGATTCAGCTTCGTCTAGCCTACCGTCCGGACGCGGCGCTGCTAGCCCGGTGTGAGGACGAAATCCCACGGGTCGGTGTTGGTAACGCTGACCTTGACCTCCACCGTGTAGCCCTGGTCGGTCAGGACGTTGTCCAGCGCCACGGAGGCAGGTGTCAGCCAGAGCCATTCGCTGCCAAAATGCGAGACGTCGATCAGGTACGGCCGGCCTTCCACCGTTCCTTCGCGCGCTTCCGAGGCGGGATGATGGCGCAGATCTGCCGTGACATAAACATCCGCACGGGACGCCCGGACCTGGTCAAACAGCGAGTCGCCGGCGCCGCCGCAGACTGCCACGCTTCGGATGATTCCGTTGCGGTCGCCGGCCACCTTCACTCCCCCGGCGACGGCCGGCAGGATGCTGAAGACTTGTTCGGCGAACTCGCCCAGGGTCCTGGCTTCGGCCAGCTCACCGACGCGTCCAATGCCTTCTTCCGGCAGGCCGTTGTCGGCCGGCGACAGTGGCCGCACGTCCTGCAGGCCGAGGGCATCGGCCAGAACATCCGAGACGCCGCCCACCGCGCTGTCCCCGTTGGTATGCACGGTGACCAGGGCGCAGCCGTTCTCGATCAGCCGGTGCACGGCGTCGCCCTTGAAGTTGGAGGTTGCCACCGAATTGACCGGCTTCAGCAGCAGCGGGTGGTGCGTGATCAGCAGGTCGGCGCCCCACTCGATGGCTTCGGTGATCACATCGGCCGTGGGGTCCACGGCGAACAGGATCTTCCGTACGTCGGCCGACGGCCGTCCGACGACGGGGCCGACCGCGTCCCACTGCTCGGCCAGCGATTCGGGCCACAGTTCCTCAATGGCCAGCAGCACATCGCCAAGGACCGGTGTCTTCGGCTGCGCTTCGTCCGTCGCGGCGGCTTCCGTTTCCGAGAATTTTTCAGATCCCGCTGGGGTTTCGGGTCCTTCCTGGGCTTCGGTTCCCGCTGAAGTTGTGGATCCCGCGGGGGCTTGGGTGTCCCCGGTGCGCAGCAGTTCGTCGTCGACCATACGTCCTTTTCTACCCCATCCGCCGCGGGCCCGCCCACACGCCCTGAGCATAAGACTCGCACCCCGGGAACATTCGAGGGGTCCAAGACATTGTTTAACCCATGAAGACTTTTGTGCTTGGCGGTGGCTGCTTCTGGTGCCTGGACGCGGTCTACAACATGACCCGTGGCGTGACGGAGGTGGTCTCCGGCTATACCGGCGGCGCTGTCAAGGACCCCTCCTATGAGGCGGTCTGCTCCGGAACCACCGGACATGCCGAGGTTGTCGCCGTCACCTTCGACGAGACGGTGGTGCCCGAGGACGTCATCCTGGGCATGTTCTTCGCCTCGCACGACCCCACCACCTTGAACCGCCAGGGATACGACGTCGGCACGCAATACCGCTCGTCGATGTTCTACATCGACGACGAGCAAAAGCAGACCTTCGTGGCGGCGATCGAACGCGCGCAAGCCGACTGGCAGGACCCGATCGTGACCGAAGTGGTTCGGCTGCCGGAGTTCTACCCGGCGGAGGAATACCACCAGAACTTCTACGCCAAGCATCCGCAGGTCGGCTACTGCCAGGTGATCATCAATCCCAAGCTGGCCAAGGCCCGTAAATATTACGCCGAATGGCTCATCGCATAGCAGGCCGCTCAGCGCCCTGACTAGGCTGGAAGAAGTTTTGTTACTCCCATCGCTGTAGCGGCCTGCGGGCCAGAAGGCAGGAACACACATGGCACCGATTTACGACGACGTCACCCAGGTTGTGGGACGCACCCCGCTGGTGCGTTTGAACCGGCTTACCGAAGGCCTGCCGGCCCAGGTTGCCGTGAAGCTGGAGTTCTACAACCCCGCTAACTCGGTGAAGGACCGGATCGGCGTGGCCATTGTTGACGCCGCCGAA
Source organism: Arthrobacter sp. Dra40 (assembly GCF_059091905.1). Lineage (NCBI taxonomy): Bacteria > Bacillati > Actinomycetota > Actinomycetes > Micrococcales > Micrococcaceae > Arthrobacter > Arthrobacter sp. Dra40. Next base: position 71,383 of record NZ_JBNHHB010000016.1, on the reverse strand, counting down.
AAGGCCGGCGCCCTGAAGCCGGGCGGCACGATTGTGGAGGGAACGTCCGGCAACACCGGCATCGCGCTGGCCATGGTCGGCGCGGCCCGCGGCTACAAGGTCATCCTGACCATGCCGGAGACCATGTCCACCGAGCGCCGCGTGATGCTGCGCGCCTTCGGTGCCGAGATTGTGCTGACCCCGGGTTCCGAGGGCATGCGCGGTGCCGTGGAGAAGGCCAAGGAAATTGTGGCCAACACCGAGAACTCCATCTGGGCGCAGCAGTTCGCCAACGAGGCCAACCCGCTGATCCACCGCACCACCACCGGCGAGGAAATCTGGGCCGACACCGACGGAAAGGTGGACATCCTGGTGGCCGGCATCGGCACCGGGGGCACCATCACCGGCGCGGGCGGCCTGCTCAAGGAACGCAAGCCCGGCGTCCAGATCATCGCCGTCGAGCCGGAAGACTCCGCCATCCTCACCGGCGGCAACCCCGGACCGCACAAGATCCAGGGCCTCGGCGCCAACTTCATTCCGGAAGTGCTGGACACCAGCATCTACGACGAAGTTCTGGACGCCCCGACGTCGGCCTCGGTCGCCGTCGCGCGCGATCTGGGCATCAAGGAAGGCATTCTCGGCGGCATCTCCTCCGGTGCTGCGGTCTGGGCCGCGCTGGAAGTGGCCAAGCGACCGGAGAACGCCGGTAAGCTGATCGTGGCCGTGGTGCCCGACTTCGGTGAGCGCTACATTTCCACGCTCCTGTACGACGACATCCGCGGCTAGCCAGCTTCCCTGCGCCATGCGGGCGGCAGCCGACCCAGTTTCCGGCCGGCCCGCGGCGCGATGTCCGATCAGAAAGAGCACATGGGTTTCCTAGCGCGACTGCGTGAAGACCTCGAGGCCGCCCGGTCGCACGACCCGGCGGCCCGGGGCCGCGTGGAGAATTTCCTGGCCTACTCCGGATTGCATGCCATCTGGATCCACCGGCTGACCCACAAAATGTGGGCCAACCCGTCGCTGCGGCTGCCCGCCCGGCTGATCTCACAGGCCGGGCGATTCCTGACCGGCATCGAGATCCACCCCGGTGCGACCATCGGCCGCCGGTTCTTCATCGACCACGGCATGGGCGTGGTGATCGGTGAGACCGCCGAGATCGGCGAGGACGTGATGATCTACCACGGCGTCACCCTCGGCGGCCGCTCGCTGGCCAAGGTCAAGCGCCATCCCACCATCGGCGACCGCGTGGTCATCGGCGCCGGCGCCAAGGTGCTGGGACCCGTGGTCATCGGTGCGGACAGCGCCATCGGGGCCAACGCCGTCGTCGTCAAAGACGCGCCGCCGGAATCCATCATCACCGGCATTCCGGCCACTTTCCGGCACCGGGACCCGCAGCGCGAGACCAAGCCCGCCGTGGACCCGGCCGAATACATCGATCCGGCGATGTGGATCTAACACCCACTGCCTGACACACCGTTGAACCTGACGAGAGGACAGACACCCTTGGGTGAATCGATTCGCATTGGCATTGCCGGCTACGGCAACCTGGGCCGCGGCGTGGAAGCCGCGGTGACTAAGAACCCCGATATGCAGCTGGAGGGGATCTTCACCCGGCGGAACCCAGCGGATCTGGCCACGCTGCGCGCTGATACCGCCGTGTACGCGATGGATGACCTCGCCGAGTACGAGGACCGCCTCGACGTGCTGATCCTGTGCGGCGGGTCCAAGGAGGACCTCCCGCAGCAGGGACCGCTCATGGCTGCCCGTTTCAACACGGTGGACAGCTTCGACACGCATGCCCGCATCCCGGAGTACTTCGACACCGTCGATGCCCCGGCGCGCGCAGCTCGGAAGACCGCGCTGATTTCGGCCGGCTGGGACCCCGGCATGTTCTCCATCAACCGGGTCTACGGCGAATCACTGCTGCCCGACGGCGACACCTACACTTTCTGGGGCCGTGGCCTGAGCCAGGGCCACTCCGACGCGATCCGCCGGGTGCCCGGTGTGGCCGCAGGCGTCCAGTACACCCTGCCGTCCGAGTCCGCCATCGAGCAGGTCCGCAACGGCATCCGCCCGCAGTTGGAAACGCGGCAGAAGCACACCCGCGAATGCTTCGTGGTGCTGGCCGACGGCGCCGACCCCGCGGCGGTTCGCGAGGCCATCGTGACCATGCCGCACTACTTTGACCAGTACGACACCGAAGTCCACTTCATCACCGGCGACGAACTGGCCCGGGACCACAGCGCCATGCCGCACGGCGGCATGACCATCCGCAGCGGCAACACCAGCGCCGCGCACGCTCAGGTCATCGAATACGGGCTCACTCTGGAGAGCAATCCGGAATTCACCGCCAGCGTCCTGGTGGCCTACGCCCGCGCAGTTCACCGACTGAACCAGCAGGGCCAGTTCGGCGCCGTCACCGTCTTCGACGTCCCGCCGGGACTGCTCTCCCCCAAGTCCGCCGCTCAATTGCGCGCCGAACTGCTGTAGCCTCGTCGCGAGCTACCGTCCGTGTGACCGTCTATTGCCGACTGAGGTGGTCACGGCAGTGGCACACGCGCTCGTGGCGCGAGCTGACATACGATTAATCCCGTCAAACTGTTAACCGGGCACAGGTCCGGGAAAGTTGGGGAAATTGAAACTCGCATCCTTTATGCGGGGCATGGCGGTCTCAGCAGCCGCAGCCTCGCTCCTCTTTGGTTCGGTCACCGCCGCCCACGCGGCACCGCTGCCAGCCACGACGCCGGTATCGGATACCACCGTCGAGGAAACGGTTCCGACGCCTGCGCCGAAGACGAGCCTGGCCATCACGAAGATCGCCAGCCCGGTGGCCCCCGTCAAGGGAACGGCAACCGTGAAGCCTGCAGTCTCCAAAGCCGGCTGGGTCACCGTCACCTCCAAGGTCATGACGGTCAAGCAGGGCAACAAGACGGTGGCCAAGAACAAGACCAAGGCGAAGCTTAAAGCCGGCACGTACTCGGTGAAGACCACCGTAAAGTACAAGACTTATGCCATGGTGGACGGCCAGCCGGTTTACTCCTCTTCAAAGAGCACTACTAAGACCCAAAAACTGGTCGTTCGCAACGCCGTGGCAGTGAAGTCGATCGCTGGCAAGAAGGTTCCCTACAAAGGCAAGGCGACCATCAAGCCGAACGTTTCTGCTGCTAAAGGCGTGAAGGTCGTTGCCAAGACCCTGACGGTCAAGCTGGGCAACAAGACGGTGGCGAAGAACAAGAAGTCGGCTTCCCTTAAGGCAGGCAAGTACAAAGTCACGACAACCGTGAAGTACCGCCTGCCGTCGTCGAGCTTTACGCGTACGGCCACGAAGAACCAGTGGCTGACCATCACGTCCGGCAAGAAGCCCACCAGCGTTGCTGGCACGGGCAGCTGGAACTGCCCCGCTGGCTACCCGATCAAGGGCAACGCCAGCTCCGGCATTTATCACCATCCGTGGAACGCCTCCTACTCAAAGACAAACCCAGAAGAGTGCTTCTCGACTGACAGTGCGGCCCGGGCGGCTGGCTACCGAGCGGCTAAACGCTGAACAGCCGCTAACGGCTGGGTTGCTACCAAACGAGTGGCCCCTCTTTTATGTGACATAGAGGGGCCACTTGCTATTCCAGGACATACTCGCGGACCTATGTTCCGCATCCTGGCAGTTGAAAGCCCCATGACCTCTCCGTTGGTGCCGATCCAACGGCAGCAGGGCTCGCCGTCGTACTTGGCGGAATCCTTTCCACGATGGGGCATGTAACCCACCAGTTTGCCGGCCGCACGTGCGCGGCGAATGCGGCCGGGCGGCTATCCCGGCCTTCCGGTACTGGGACCGCAGCGACAGACGAGGCCGCGGTGGATCCGGCGGAGTACATCAACCCGGTAATGTGCATCTGACCGCCGTCACCGGCTTATTGACCGGGTTTTTGCAGCAGAGGACAATTCGAGGAGGGGTGCCTCTTTGAAGGGAGCCTCGGATGTCCTGGCACATCGAAGGTACATACTTCGAAAACTGCAATTGCGACATGATCTGCCCGTGTACGACCTCGGGCATGACCGCGCCTGCGGATAACGAGCGCTGCAAGGTCGCGCTGGCCTTCCACGTCGATACCGGGGAAGTTGACGGCGTCGACGTCTCCGGCCTGACCGTCTGCATCGTGGCCGATACTCCGGCCGTGATGAGCGAAGGAGGCTGGAAGGTCGGGGTACTGATGGACGCCTCCGCCTCCGCAGAACAGGCCCAGGCGCTCGGCGGCGTTTTCAGCGGACAGCGGGGCGGCCCCATGGCGGGCGCGGCTCCGCTGATTGGTGAGATGGCCGGCATGGACCAGGTCGACATGAACTACTTCGACGATGGACGCCGACACCAGGTCCGGGCCGGCGGCGGGGTCGACATCGCCGTCGAGGACTTCGTGACGCATCTGGACCCGACCGGGCAAGGCGTGAAGGTCAGCGGCGTGGGCTTCCCATCCGACCCGCTGACCGCCGGCACGGCGACCGCCGCGCGCGTCGACGTATTCGGGATGACCTGGGACAACGCGGGCAAGAACTCCTTCTCAGCCCCCTTTGCATGGTCAGCCTAGGATGCCCGGCCGCGTCTTTCCTGCCGTACGCTTCCGTCCGGGTTTGCTCGCCCTCATTGGCTGCGCCCTGCTGGCTTGGTACCTCACGGCGCAACTGGCGGCCGAGATGCCGCCGGGCCCCGGCACCATGGGGCTGGGGCTGGCCGGTTTCCTCGCTGGCTGGGCGCTGATGATGACCGCGATGATGCTGCCGTCGCTGGCCCCGCTGCTGTCGGCGTATCTGCGGACCATCCGCGCCGAGCGCAGCAGCCGGACCCGGGCCGTGCGGACTACCGCGCTGGTGGCGGGATACCTGCTCACCTGGACCGGTTTCGGCATCTTGGCCTATGCCGCGTCCGTTTTCGGCGGCCGGCTGGCCGCCGATGCCCCGGTGGCCGCGGCCTGGATCGGAGCCGGGCTACTGGCGGCCGCGGGCATCTACCAAGTGACGCCGCTGAAGAACTTCTGCCTCCGGCACTGCCGCTCGCCGGTGGCCTTCCTGCTTCATGTATCCAGCTATCGGGGGGCGTTCCGCGACGTGCGCGTGGGCCTGCACCACGGGCTGTACTGCGTGGGATGCTGCTGGGGACTGATGCTGGTACTGATCACCGTCGGCGTCATGAACCTAGCGGGGATGGCCGCCATTGCGGCCGCCGTCCTGCTGGAAAAGACTTGGCGCCACGGGGTCGTGTTCAGCCGGGCGATCGGCGCCGCACTGATTGCCTTCGCCTTCTTCGTGCCGGCCCATCCTTGGCTGCTGCCCGGGCTGTACATGGCCCCGGACATGATGATGTAGTCTGCGCGGGCGGCCGCCGCTGGAAAAACCGCGCAGTTCCGGACATAGCCCAAAACGCGAATGCCCCGCAACTGCTTGAGCAGTTGCGGGGCATTCGGCGTCTAGGATCTCCGCGCGGTTGCAGGGCAACCTTGGTAGATCACCAATTGGACGGACCTGGTCGGTCATTCCATGTTTAGTGGGTGTCGACGGCTGCTACTTCGGACTTGTCGCCGCTCCAGAGGGTGTGGAAGGTTCCTTCGGCGTCGGTGCGGCCGTAGGTGTGGGCGCCGAATAGGTCGCGCAGGCCCTGGGTGAGGGCGGCGGGCAGGCGCTTGCGGCGCAGGCCGTCGTAGTAGGCCAGCGAGGAGGAGAAGACCGGCACGGGGATGCCCAACTGGACGGCGGTGGCCACCACGCGGCGCCAGGCCGGGACTGCGGCGCCGATGGCTTCGGCGAAGGCCGGGGCGAAGAGCAGGTTCTCCGGCTTGGAGCCGCCGGCGTAGGCCTTCATGATGTCGTCCAGCAGTTCGGCGCGGATGATGCAGCCAGCGCGCCAGAGCGAGGCGATCTCGTCCAGCTTCAGGTCCCAGCCGTACTCGCCGGCTGCGGAGCCGAGCATGTCGATGCCCTGGGCGTAGCTGACCAGCTTCGAGGCGAACAGCGCCTGGCGCACGTCCTCGACGAAGCTCTGCGGCACTTTGACGTCCTCCTCGTACCCGGTCAGGACGTCCTGGGCGATGGCACGCTGGCCGCGCTGCGAGGACAGGCCGCGGGCGAAGACGGACTCGGCGATGCCGGACACCGGCGAGCCGAGCTCCAGCGCCGAGACGACGGTCCAGCGGCCCGTGCCCTTCTGCCCGGCGGAGTCAACGACGACGTCGACGAACGGCTTTCCGGTCTTGGCGTCGGTATGCGCCAGCACCTCTGCGGTGATCTCGATCAGGAAGGACGAGAGCTCGGTCTTGTTCCACGCGGTGAAAATCTCGGCCTGCTGCTGCGGCTCCAGGCCGGCGCCGGTGCGGAGCAGGTCGTAGGCCTCGCCGATGACCTGCATGTCCGCGTATTCGATGCCGTTGTGCACCATCTTCACGAAGTGACCCGCGCCGTCGGTGCCGATCCAGCGGCAGCAGGGCTCGCCGTCGTACTTGGCGGAGATCTTTTCCAACATGGGGCCGAGCGAGTCATAGGATTCGCGGGAGCCGCCGGGCATGATGGACGGGCCCAACAGTGCGCCCTCCTCGCCGCCGGAGACGCCGATGCCCACGAAGTGCAGGCCCTTCTCTGCCAGCGAAGCTTCGCGGCGGCGGGTGTCCTCGTAGTGCGAGTTGCCGGCGTCGATGACGATGTCGCCCTCTTCCAGCAGCGGGACCAGCTGCTCGATCACCGAATCCACCGGCTTGCCGGCCTTGACCATGATGAGCACGCGCCGCGGCTTCTGGAGGTTGTCCACCAGCTCCTGCAGCGATTCGGTGCGGATGAACTCGCCCTCGTCGCCGTGCGCCTGCAGCAGCGCGTCCGTCTTTGCCACCGAGCGGTTGTGCAGGGCGACCGTGTAGCCGTTGCGGGCAAAGTTCCGTGCCAGGTTGGCACCCATGACGGCCAGACCTGTCACACCGATGTGTGCGCTCATTGAATCTCCATGTGTGGGCGGTCCCCGCGGGCAGGGACGTCAGCGAACAGCCCGAGCGGGCCGAGGTTCCTCAACAAGACTAGTCGCGACCGACGGCACGGGCTAAGCGGGCAGGCGTTACCTTGGGCTCATTCGCCCGATGCGGTGGAGGGGCGGAAGCGCAGCCAGCCGTCAATGGCATCATCGGCGGCAGCTTCCTCGAGCGCAGAACCCGGGCCGGCAGCGGCGCCAGCACCGTCCTCGCACGCTTCGACGTCGAGCGGCATTACAGGGGCCTCAGGACTGAAGACATTGTGCTGGGTTGCCGCGAGCAGTGCGTTTTCCTCCATCAGGTCCGGCTGCGTCATCTGCCCCCGGTTTTGCACTGACGACGGCCAGCCGCGGGTGCCGCAATAGGCACTGCGTCCGGACGTGACGGTGCGCGTGTGGATGTAGGTGTGGCCTGCTCCGCGGCAGAATCTATCCATTGTTGCCCCCAACGATAACCAGCATGACCGGTACAGCCTTACAGACCGTCGGGTGATTGTGGAGGGTTCGCAAGCGCCGTTGCTTAACCGTTATTGCATGACGCAGGGTCGGCTCAGCCTTGGCTCAGGGTATGCGCAAAACGAGTCCTCGGGCTGCTATCCGAGAGCGCAAACAGCCTCAGGAATGCCGCTCTTTCGCGCGGAATTGCGGCCTTCGGACGACACGTTGGGAAGATCAATGATTGAGGTTGAGAAATGCCCATCGCCATGGCAGACTAACCCGAGGCGGTTGCCTATTGAACGCCTTGGAGCCCCCATCTCCAAGCGCTGCACCGCCGATCCCCTGGCAGTCCCGTTGATCCCCCATCTAACGGCTGCCCGAAAGGCACTGTCCCTCCCCGGGACAGTGCCTTTCCCATGTCACCGGTAGAGATCGGCGGTTGTCGCATGCTTATTCCGGCAGAAATCGGCAACTCTCTTTGGCGGCCGCTGAGTGTGTGGCGGCAGTCGTTTGCCTGCAAGAGGCGGTCTAAAGCTGGAGGACCGGAACCGTTGCCCCGATTGTGCTTTGACGACGCGGCGGCAGCCCCTTGGGTGGAGGGAGGCTGCAGCAAAAGCCAGCGATGTCGTGAGGCCGCAAGTCAGCGGCAGGTCTGCCCCGAGGTTGAAGTACGGCCCCGCCCCTTCCCCAAGTGGGCGGGGCCGTTACCTCATCAATCCGGTTCGCCTACCCCCATGTAGTCGTCGCCGGGAGACAAACGTTACACCGGAATGGAGAACCTGCAGCCAAAGATCGGCTCAGGATTTAGCTGCCGCACGCTCGGTCGCTGGGACTCATGAACCGGAGGCATCGCAGGAAAATGAGGACCACGGGTTCTGACGATTGCCAGCGGGGAAAGGCAGACTTACAGTCGAAGGTAGACGGACTGAACGGTCTAGTCTTTTGAGAAGCCATCTTTCAAGCAGCCGGAAGTACCGCTTCATTGTTGGAAGGTGGCTGACATGCAGCCGCAAATTACAGCCCACACCCGCCCCATTTCCATCGCCAGCGTTAACTCAGCGGTGTACCGGGGCGAAGGGGCAGCCTCACCTCTTGAAGCGCTGGCCGCGTCTGCACCCTCAAAGGACCAGGCGTACGCTAAAGCCCGGCTTCTGGCCGCAGTTGTGAGCCGTTCTGGGGAGGTCGAAGCGGCCGAGTGGGCGTTAGACCAGGCCAAAACTGCGTGCGGCGAACAGATAGTTGCCGCCGTCTCTGCCGGCCTCTCCCCTGAAGAAGTTGGGAAAGCATGCGGCCTCTGCGACTATGACGTCGCTGAGATCATCGCAGCGCAGGCGCCGCCGGTAGCAAGCTAAGCGGGACCGGCCGGCTCGGCAATCTTCCGGCCCAGACGGAGGGAAGCTGCCGGAGACTCAGGAGACGAAAAAGCCGCGCCACAAGGCTAGTCCCTTGGAGTGGCACGGCTTCGGTGGTGGGTCCTACCGGGATCGAACCGATGACATCCACGGTGTAAACGTGGCGCTCTACCAGCTGAGCTAAAGACCCGTTGTAATGTCGAAAGCGGGACCGCGGAGCGTTATCCGCCGCAACATCACGAGGATTTACTCTACCGGATAAATGGCCGTGAACGCCAACTAAACTTCCGTGGCGATCAACACGATAGGACGATAAACCTGATCGGCTGCTCAGGTGCGCGAGGGCACAGTCTCATGGCACCGCCGTCGTCGGTTTCGCCAGTGCTTCCGGCGGCACTGAGGGCGGTTCAGGCGGGCTGCTGGAGCCGACCGGGCAGCTCCGCGGCCAGGTAGCCCAGCGCCTCGGAGACGCCGGTTTCCAGCTTTACGTCGGCCAGGTTGTCCCCGCGGGTGTCGCCGCGGTTGATGATGACCACCGGCTTGCCCTGCTTGGCGGCGTGCCGGACAAAGCGCAGCCCGCTCATCACCGTCAGCGAGGAACCGGCCACCAGCAGCGCATCGCCGTCGTCCACCATGGCATAGGCAGCCGCCACCCGGTCCTTGGGCACGTTTTCGCCGAAATAGACAAAGTCCGGTTTGAGCATGCCGCCGCAGACCAGGCAGTCCGCCACCACGAAATGGGCCGTGTGGGCGACGTCGGCATCGGCGTCCGGCGCCACGTCGCCGGCATCCCCCGTGGCAGCGTAGGCGGGATTGAGCTCCTCCAGCCGAACGGCCAACGAGGAGCGGGTGGTGACGTCGCCGCAGTTCAGGCAGATGACCTGATCGAAGCGGCCGTGCAGGTCAATCACGTTCACGCTGCCGGCGTCTTCGTGCAGCCGGTCCACGTTCTGCGTGATCAGCCCGCCCACCACGCCGTTGCTTTCCATTGCGGCCAGCGCGTAGTGGCCCGGATTGGGCGCTGCGTGGTGCATGTGCCGCCAGCCAACGTGGTTGCGGGCCCAGTAGCGGCGACGGAGTTCCTCGTCGCCGACAAACTGCTGGTACGTCATCGGGGTCCGCGGCACCGAGGTGGGGCCGCGGTAATCCGGAATGCCGGAATCGGTGCTGAGGCCGGCGCCGGTCAAGACGGCCAGACGGCGTCCGGCCAGGATCTCGAGCGCCGGCGCCAGCAACTCCATGGCGGCTAGAGCTCTTTCAGCACGCGGTGGTATTCCTGGATGTCGCGGGCCTGGCCGCGCGGATTGCGGATCTCGTGCCGCAGGATGCCCTCGGCGTCGATGATAAAGGTGCCGCGCAAGGCCATGCCGGATTCCTCGTCGAACACGCCGTAGGCCTTGGCCACCTCGCCGTGCGGCCAGAAGTCGGCCAGCAGGTCGAACTCGTAGCCTTCCTGCTCGGCGAAGGCGCGCAGCGCAAACTTGTGGTCCACCGAGACAGCAACCACGCGGGCGTTTTCGGTGCGGAAGGCGGCCAGGTCGTCGCGCAGCTCGCACAGCTCGCCGGTGCAGATGCCGGAGAACGCGAACGGGTAGAACACCACCACCACGTTGCCGCCGCGCAGCGCGGACAGCCGGATGGGTTCGCCGAACTGGTTGACCAGCTCAAAATCGGGCGCGGGCCGGCCCACTTGCGGTGCGGCCGCGCTCACTTGTTGGTCCGCTTGCTGACCAGCCGGTTCGCGGACCAGTCGCTGGACACACCGGCAGACGTGGTCACGTGCAAGCCAGCGGTCGGCGCCGCTTCCTGGACGTCGGATGCCGGCACGTAGCCGTCGCGGCCCGACTTCGGCGTCAGGAGCCACACCACGCCGCCCGGGGCGAGGGTGGTCTGCGCATCGACCAGCGTGTCCACCAGGTCCCCGTCGCCGTCGCGCCACCACAGGATCGCCGCGTCAACCACGTCGTGGTCGTCCTCGGTGAGCAGCTCGGAGCCGGTGAGGTCCTCGATGTCGTCGCGCAGATCGAAGTCAACGTCCTCGTCGTAGCCGAATTCCTGGATCAGGTCTCCGTCTTTGAAACCCAAATTGCCTGCCACATTCTCTACCGCGGCGGCTTCGGCCTCGCCCACTGTGCTCCTCCTGTATGGAACGTATTGATCCACCCACCCGTCACGGGTGAGCGTGTTGCTAGTTACAAGCCAACACCCTAATCGCCATCGCTTCAAGCCACCCGCAAGACCGTGCGGATTTTTGACAGGGCATGCCCCTCTTTCACGCCCTCTTTTACGGGGAATACAGAACAAGTACGACGGCGGTGCGCCCGGCTTGGGTGCGGCGGGACGGCGTCGGGGCGCCCGGCCTCCGCGGGGCGGCGCGGAGGCGGCCGACCTCGGTGCCCGCGCGCCGTCGTCGTAATAACTGGCATACAGGACTTCGGCTGCGCTGTAATGCGGTGAACAGTTAGAGTGGCAGTGAAGAATATCCTCCCGGCCGGACCTTGCGCCGGGTCGCTATGCCACGTAAAGCGCAGACACAATCTGCACGTATGAGAGGTTGGACGTGAGCGCAGGAGAAGACACCTCGCACATCCTGAGCGGGCTGACAAGCCAGCTGTCGGATCGCGATCCCGATGAAACCGCCGAATGGATTGAGTCCTTCGACGATCTGGTGGAGAGCCGGGGCACCGAACGTGCCCAGTACATTGTCCGCTCCCTCCTGCAGCGTGCAGGTGCGCAGAGCGTTGGCGTGCCGATGGTGACCACCACCGACTACGTAAATACCATCCCGGTGGACCAGGAACCGGAGTTCCCGGGCGACGAGGAGACCGAGCGCCGCTACCGCGCGTGGATGCGCTGGAACGCGGCCATGCTGGTGCACCGCGCGCAGCGCCCGGACATTGGCGTGGGCGGGCACATCTCCACGTACGCCGGCGCGGCCACCCTCTACGAGGTGGGCTACAACCACTTCTTCCGCGGCAAGGACCACCCGGGCGGCGGCGACCAGGTCTTCTTCCAGGGCCACGCCTCCCCCGGCATGTACGCGCGCGCGTTCATGGAAGGCCGGCTGACCGAGGAAGACCTGGACGGCTTCCGGCAGGAAAAGTCCCGCGAGGGCCATGCCCTACCGTCCTACCCGCACCCGCGTTCCATGCCCGAGTTCTGGGAGTTCCCCACCGTCTCGATGGGCATCGGCCCGGCCAACGCCATCTACCAGGCGCAGCTGAACCGATACCTGCATAACCGCGGCATCAAGGACACCTCCGACCAGCATGTCTGGGCGTTCCTGGGCGACGGCGAGATGGACGAGCCGGAGTCGCGCGGTTTCCTGCAGTTGGCGGCCAACGAAAAGCTGGACAACCTCACCTTCGTGATCAACTGCAACCTGCAGCGCCTGGACGGACCGGTGCGCGGCAACGGCAAGATCATGCAGGAGCTTGAGGCCTTCTTCCGCGGCGCCGGCTGGCACGTGATCAAGGTGACCTGGGGCCGCGAGTGGGACGAGCTGCTGGCCAAGGACCGCGACGGCGCGCTGGTGGACATCATGAACTCCACCCTCGACGGCGACTACCAGACGTACAAGGCCGAGTCCGGCGGGTTCGTCCGCGAGCACTTCTTCGGCAAGACTCCGCAGACCAAGGAAATGGTTGCGGACATGACCGACGAGCAGATCTGGAACCTCAAGCGCGGCGGCCACGATTACCACAAGGTCTACGCCGCCTACGATGCCGCGACCAAGTTCAAGGGCAAGCCCACGGTGGTCCTGGCCCAGACGGTCAAGGGCTACGGCCTGGGCACGCACTTCGAGGGCCGCAACGCGACCCACCAGATGAAGAAGCTGACCCTGCAGGACCTGAAGGACTTCCGCGACCACCTGCGCATCCCGATCAGCGACGAGCAGCTCGAAGCCGATCCGTACCGTCCGCCGTACTACCACCCGGGACCCGACACCCCGGAGATCAAGTACCTGATGGAACGCCGCGCCGCCCTCGGCGGGGCCGTGCCGGAACGCCGGACCGAGCACCAGCAGCTGCACCTGCCCGGCGACAAGGCCTACGAAGTCGCCAAGCGCGGCTCCGGCAAGCAGCAGGCCGCCACCACCATGGCGTTCGTCCGGTTGCTGAAGGACCTGATGCGGGACAAGGAATTTGGTGCCCGCGTGGTGCCGATCATTCCGGACGAGGCCCGGACCTTCGGCATGGACTCGTTCTTCCCGACCGCCAAGATCTACAACCCCAAGGGCCAGAACTACCTGTCCGTGGACCGCGACCTGGTCCTGGCGTATAAGGAGTCCCCGCAGGGCCAGATCCTGCACACCGGCATCAACGAGGCCGGCTCCACCGCCGCCTTCACCGCCGTCGGCTCTTCCTACGCCACCCACGGCGAGGCCCTGGTGCCGATCTACATCTTCTACTCGATGTTCGGCTTCCAGCGCACCGGCGACTTCTTCTGGGCCGCCGCGGACCAAATGGCACGCGGTTTCGTGATCGGCGCCACCGCGGGACGCACCACGCTGACCGGCGAAGGCCTGCAGCACGCCGACGGGCAGTCGCCGATCCTGGCGTCGACGAATCCGGCCGTGGTCACCTACGACCCGGCCTACGGCTACGAAATCGGGCACATTGTCCGTTCCGGGCTGGAGCGCATGTACGGCGGGAACCATCCGGATCCCAACGTGATGTACTACCTGACCGTGTACAACGAGCCGATCGTCCAGCCCGCGGAACCCGAGGAACTGGACGTCGAGGGCCTGGTCAAGGGCATCTACCTGCTGGCTCCGGCCAAGATCGACGGGCCGCGCACCCAGCTGCTGGCCTCCGGCGTGGCCGTGCCGTGGGCGCTGGAAGCCCAGCAGCTGCTCGCCGAGGACTGGGGCGTGTCCGCCGACGTCTGGTCCGTGACCAGCTGGAACGAACTGCGCCGCGACGGCCTGGCCGCCGAGGAAGAGTCCTTCCTGAACCCCGGTTCGGAGCCGCGCAAGCCGTTCGTCGCGCAGCAGCTCGAAGGCGCCACCGGCCCGATCGTGGCGGTCAGCGACTACATGGCGGCCGTGCCGGACCAGATCCGGCAGTACCTGCCCAACGAGTTCGCCACCCTCGGTGCCGACGGCTTCGGATTCTCCGACACCCGTGCCGCGGCCCGGCGCTTCTTCAAGATCGACAGCCACTCGATCGTGGTCCGGGCACTGCAGATGCTGGCCCGGCGCGGCGAGGTCGACGCGAGCATGGCCAAGGACGCGTTCGAGAAGTACCGGCTGATGGACGTCAACGCCGGCACCTCGGGCAACGCCGGAGGCGAATCCTAAACCGGACAACAGCGCCACTATCCAGGCGGCGGACCCAGCCTTTCACGGCCGGGTCCGCCGCTTGTTTTAGTAGGAACCACACAAAAGACCGAATGGAGCTTGCACCGGCGAGTGCGTATGCTCATTTCATGCCCCAAGCCCGGACCGACACCGCCAAAGCTGCTGCGCAGCCGGCTGACCAGCCGACCCCGGCGGGGGCGGCTGCCGCGGCTGCCTCCGAGCAGACCGCCGAAGAGTCCGCCGAGCAGTCAGCCGAGCAGACCGCCCAGAAGTCAGCCGGGAACAAGCCGGCGTCCACACCATCACCCGCGCGCCGCCGTGCCGCGGCAGGGCGGAAGGCCGACCGCGCGGCCACCGGCAACCCCGAGACCCTGGACCGACTGCGGTCCAAAATCGGCGCCTTGGCCACGGCGACGCTGAAGCGGCTGGACTCGGACCTGCCTTGGTACCGCGGGCTGCGGCCGGATGAACGGTCCGCCCTGGGCCTGGTGGCGCAGAAGGGCATCGCGTCCTTCGTCACCTGGTACGAACGCCCCACCTCCCCCGCGTGGGTGATGAACGACGTCTTCGGCACCGCTCCCACCGAGCTGACCCGCTCCATCAGCCTGCAGCGCGCCCTGCAGCTGATCCGCGTGGTGGTCGAAGCGGTGGAGGACGAAGTTCCGGACCTGGCCGGCGGCAGCGACGAGGCCCAGCTGCGCGAAGCCGTGCTGCGTTACTCGCGCGAAGTGGCCTTTGCCGCCGCCGACGTCTACGCCCGCGCCGCCGAGACCCGCGGATCGTGGGACACCCGGCTGGAGGCGCTGGTGGTGGATGCCATCCTGCGCGGCGAAAGCTCCGACGCGCTGCGCTCCCGGATTGCCGCGGTCGGCTGGAAGACCACCGGCCCGATCACGGTGATGGTGGGCGGCTCCCCCGGCGAGCCGGGCCCCAGCTTCGTCACCGAGCTGCGCCGTGCCAGCTCCCGCTACGCCGCGGACACGCTGGTGGGCATCCAGGGCGACCGGCTGATCCTGGTGCTGGGCGGGGTGACGGACCAGGACACCGCGTTCGTCCGGCTGGCCGATCTCTTCGGCCCCGGCCCCGTGGTCTACGGCCCAGAGGCCCGCTCGCTGGTGGACGCCAGCAGCTCGGCGCAGGCCGCGTTCGCCGGGCTCAGCGCAGCGAAGGCCTGGCCCGCTGCGCCGCGGCCGGTGGCGGCCAACGACCTGTGGCCCGAACGGGTGATGTCCGGCGACGATATTGCCCGCCGCGACCTCCACAAGTACATCTACGTTCCGCTGGTCAACGCCGGCAACGGGCTGGTGGAAACGCTCTCCAGCTACCTGTCCCTGGGACATTCGCTGGAAGCCACCGCGCGCGAACTCTTCGTCCACGCCAACACCGTGCGCTACCGGCTGCGCCGGGTCTGCGACGTGACCGGATGGGACCCGCTGCTGCCGCGGGAGGCCTTCGTGCTCCAGACCGCGCTCGGCGTGGGCCGCCTGATTGCTCCGGCCCGGAGCCCGAAGGACCGCGCGCCCTCCCGTCAGTAGCCTGCGGCAATCGGTACTACCTTGTAGACTTCCTACAAAGCGGTCCGGCGAGCTTCGTGTGCCGAAACACCGTGGAAACCATCTCCTCTTTGGAAAGCTTGAATACGTGCTTGCAATAGTCTGCCCAGGCCAGGGCTCCCAGACGCCCGGATTCCTCAGCCCCTGGCTTGAGGTACCCGGCGTGGCCGAACACCTCGGGCTGCTCAGCGACATCGCGCAGCTGGACCTGCTCTCCCACGGCACCGTGTCCGACGAAGAGACCATCAAGGACACCGCCGTCGCCCAGCCGCTGATCGTGGCGGCAGGCCTGCTGGCCGCCCGCGCGCTCACGGTTGATGAGGCACTTGACCTGTCCACCGTCGTCGCGGGCCACTCGGTCGGAGAAATCACCGCTTCCGCGGTGTCCGGTGCGCTGACCGAGAACGATGCGATGAACTTTGTGCGCGAGCGGGCCAACGCGATGGCCCGTGCCGCCGCGCAGACCCCCACCGGCATGAGCGCGGTGCTCGGCGGCGATCCGGACGAAGTGCTGGCCGCCATCGAGGCCGCGGGCCTGACCCCGGCCAATGCCAACGGCGGCGGCCAGACGGTCGCCGCCGGCACGTTGGAGCAGCTGCAGGCGTTCGCCGCGAACCCGCCGGCCAAGGCGCGGGTCATCCCGCTCAAGGTCGCCGGCGCGTTCCACACCGAACACATGGCTCCCGCGGTCAGCGCCTTGGAGAACCTGCGTCCCCAGCTGAAGCCGGCGATGCCGTCGCTGACCCTGCTTTCCAATTACGACGGCGAACCCGTCGTCGGCGGCGAGGAGAACCTGGACAGCCTGATCGCCCAGGTTTCGCGCCCGGTGCGCTGGGACAAGTGCATGGACAAGATGCTGTCCGTCGGCATCACCGGGCTGCTGGAACTGCCGCCGGCCGGAACCCTGGCCGGACTGGCCAAGCGCGGCATGAAGGGCGTGGCCACCATGACGCTGAAGTCGCCGGAGGACCTGGAGGCAGCCCGGGCCTTCATTGCCGAACACACCGAACAGACCCCCGTCCTGAACAGCATGTCTGGAGAATCCGAGAAGTGAGCACCCCCGTCATCCAGCAGACCCCGCTCCGCGACTTCTCTCGCGTGCTGGGCATCGGCGCCTACCGTCCCGACGTCATCGTCACCAACGACGACGTCTGCCAGTGGATCGATTCCTCCGACGAATGGATCCGCCAGCGGACCGGAATCGTCACCCGCCACCGGGCCAACGCCAACACCTCCGTGCTGGACATGGCCGAAGGCGCCGCCAAGGAAGCCATGGCCCAGGCCGGCATCACCGGCGACCAGCTCGGAGCCGTGATTGTCTCCACCGTGTCGCATCCGTACGCCACGCCGTCAGCGGCCGCCGCGCTGGCCGACCGGGTGGGCGCTACCCCGGCCCCCGCCTTCGACATCTCCGCCGCGTGCGCGGGCTACTGCTACGGCATTGCCCAGGCCGACGCACTGGTGCGTTCCGGCACCGCCGACTATGTACTGGTGGTCGGTGCGGAGAAGCTCTCCGACGTCATCGACAACACCGAGCGGACCATCTCCTTCCTGCTGGGCGACGGCGCTGGCGCCGTCATTGTGGGCCCCTCCGACATCCCGGGCATCAGCAAGCCGGTGTGGGGCTCCGACGGCAGCAAGTGGGACACCATCAGCATGACCCACTCGCTCAATTCGGTCCGCGAACTGTCGCTGGCCGCCGAGGCCGCCGGCTCGCTGTCCGCCGTCTCCGACACCTTTGACGAAAAGGACACCAAGCTCTGGCCGACGCTGCGCCAGGACGGGCCGTCCGTGTTCCGCTGGGCCGTTTGGGAAATGGCCAAGGTGGCCAAGCAGGCGCTGGCGGCCGCCGGCCTGCAGCCGGAAGACCTCGCCGCCTTCGTCCCGCACCAGGCGAACATGCGCATCATCGACGAGATGGTCAAGCAGCTGAAGCTGCCCGAGAGCGTGGTTGTGGCCCGCGACATCGCCGACGCCGGCAACACCTCGGCTGCCTCGATCCCGCTGGCAACCCACCGCCTGCTGCAGGAGAACCCCGCGCTTTCCGGCGGACTGGCGCTGCAGATCGGCTTCGGCGCCGGCCTGGTGTTCGGCGCGCAGGTCATCGTCCTGCCGTAGACTGCCTTGCGGTAGTCGGGCCTCCCCTACATTCCAACCAGAACCAGGCCGTAAAACGCGGCTTGAAACCCCGTCCGGACACCGTCCGGCAGCACAAGAAAAGGAGCCACCATGGCTAGCAACGAAGAAATCCTGGCCGGTCTGGCCGAGATCGTCAACGAAGAGACCGGCCTGGCCCCGGAGGCTGTCGAGATGGACAAGTCCTTCACCGATGACCTGGACATCGACTCCATCTCGATGATGACCATTGTGGTCAACGCCGAGGAGAAGTTCGGCGTGCGCATCCCGGACGAAGAGGTCAAGAACCTTAAGACCGTCGGCGACGCAGTCAACTTCATCGTCAACGCCCAGGCTTAGTTCCGCGTTGCCCGGGCTTGCCCGGGATTCGGCGGCCGGCGGGTGATCCCCCAGTCCGGCCGCCGCACCAGATTTATCGCCCAATCACTATTGAGAGAATGAATCAATGGCACGCAAAGTAGTCATCACCGGCCTCGGCGCCACCACCCCGATTGGCGGCGACGTCCCCACGATGTGGCGGAATGCCCTCAAGGGCGTTTCCGGGGCCCATACCCTCGAAGATGATTGGGTGGCCAAGTACGAGCTGCCGGTGACGTTCGCCGCCAAGGCCAGCAACCGCCCCGACGAAGTTCTGACCCGGGTCGAAGCCAAGCGGATGGACCCCTCCACCCAGTTCGCCGTCGTCGCGTCGCGCGAAGCCTGGAAGGATTCCGGCATCGAAGAGGTGGACCACGACCGGCTGGCGGTGGCCTTTGCTACCGGCATCGGCGGCGTCTGGACGCTGCTGGATGCCTGGGACACACTGCGCGACCGCGGCCCGCGCCGCGTGCTGCCGATGACCGTTCCGATGCTGATGCCCAACGGCCCCGCGGCCGCTGTCAGCATGGACCTGGGCGCCCGCGCCGGCGCGCACACCCCGGTCTCCGCCTGTGCTTCCGGCACCGAGGCCATGTCCATGGGCATCGAACTGATCCGGGCCGGCAAGGCCGACGTCGTGATGACCGGCGGTGCCGAAGCCGCGATCCACCCGATGCCGATCGCCGCCTTCAGCGCCATGCAGGCGCTGTCCAAGCGCAACGACGACCCCGAGCATGCCTCGCGCCCCTATGACCTGGACCGCGACGGCTTTGTCATGGGCGAAGGCGCCGGTGCGCTGGTGCTGGAGGCCGAGGAACATGCCCTGGCCCGCGGCGCCCGCATCTACGCCGAATTGGCCGGATCCGGCGTCACCGCCGATGCCTACCACATCACGGCACCGGACCCCGAGGGACTGGGCGCCACCCGGGCGCTCAAGGCCGCACTCTTCGATGCCCGGGCGCAGGCAACGGATGTCGTGCACGTGAACGCCCACGCGACCTCCACCCCGGTGGGCGACAAGCCGGAGTACACCGCGCTGAAGGCGGCGCTGGGCGACCACGTTTCCAACGTGGCCGTCTCCGCCACCAAGTCGCAGACCGGCCACTTGCTCGGGGCTTCGGGCGCCGTGGAGTCCGTCATGACCGTGATGGCCGTCTACGAACGCCGCGCACCGGTGACGATCAACCTGGAAAACCAGGATCCGGAGATCCCGCTGGACGTGGTCACCTCCGCCCGCGATCTGCCGCAGGGGGACATCATTGCGTTGAACAACTCCTTCGGCTTCGGCGGGCACAACGCCGTCGTCGTGTTCCGCAATGTCTAGTAGTTGACTGTGCCTCCCGCGGGCAGCACGAAAGGGAGGGCGGCCGGTGTTTCACCGGTCGCCCTCCCTTTTGCGTTGCTGGAGGAGGGTTTGGAAGCCCGCGGCTAGCCGACTTGGTGCAGCCAGCGCACGGGGGCGCCTTCGGCTGCATGGCGGAACGGCTCGAGTTCTTCGTCCCAGGCCTCGCCCAGGGCGAGGGACAGTTCGTGGTAGACAGCGGCGGGATCGCCGGCACCGGCTTCGTAGGCGTAACGGATGCGGTCTTCGCTCACCATGATGTTCCCGTGGACATCCGTCATGGCGTGGAAAATCCCAAGTTCGGGGGTGTGCGACCAGCGGCCGCCGTCGACGCCGGGGCTCGGTTCTTCGGCCACTTCATAGCGCAGGTGCGCCCAGCCGCGCAGGGCAGAAGCCAGCATGGCGCCGGTCCCCTGGGGCCCGACCCACGACAGCTCGGCCCGGTACATTCCGGGCGCGGCGGGTTGAGCGGTCCACTCGAGATCCGTTCGCTTATCTACGACGGATCCGACGGCCCACTCGATATGAGGGCACAATGCTGAAGGTGCTGAATGCACAAACAGCACGCCACGAGTCATCACAACAGACATCCCATCCTCCATTTGCTGTAGGTACGTCTTCCCCAACGACCTTCAGCCTTGAGACGGATGGAACTTGTCAGTACTGCTGTTTCCGACGCTTTCGATCCTCATTGTGCCGTACGGCGGCGAATTGCGCCAGTGTAACTACCAATGTGCCATTGCGTGTCGCGGATTCCGCCCAAGCAGGCTTGTGCCGGGCCCGCGACCTCCGTCGCTGGGCCCATGGTCCCGGCTCGCCGTTCCCGCTACCGTTGGCTCCGGCTACCCCCTGTT
This sequence comes from Arthrobacter sp. Dra40, assembly GCF_059091905.1. Taxonomy (NCBI): domain Bacteria; kingdom Bacillati; phylum Actinomycetota; class Actinomycetes; order Micrococcales; family Micrococcaceae; genus Arthrobacter; species Arthrobacter sp. Dra40. The sequence continues at coordinate 51,076 of NZ_JBNHHB010000016.1, read as the reverse complement.
ATGCCCGCGGGTGCGCCTGCTGGTAGCTGCGCCGCAACCGGTCCACCGAGACGTGGGTGTAGAGCTGCGTGGTCGCCAAGGTGCTGTGTCCCAGAATTTCCTGCACGGCACGCAGGTCCGCTCCCCCATCCAGCAGATGCGTGGCGGCGCTGTGCCGCAGCGCGTGTGGGCCGGTTGCCGAGGTGTCCCCCAGCAGAGCGAAGAGCCTAGCCGCTACGGAGCGTACTTGGCGCGGGTCCACCCGTTTGCCCCGCTGGCCCAGGAAAGCGGCCGGGCCGCTCTCCGCCGCGGCCAGTTTGGGGCGCCCGCGGCGCAGCCAGTCGTCCATGGCGACGGTGGCCGGCAGTCCAAACGGTACGGTGCGCTCCTTGTTTCCTTTGCCCAGTACCCGGATGGTCCGCCGTTCATTGTCCACGTCGTCGATGTCGAGGCCGGCCAGTTCGCTGACGCGGATGCCGGTGGCGTAGAGCAGTTCGACCATCGCCCGGTCGCGCAGCGGCAGCGGCTGACCGTCAACTGCTTCCTCGGCGAGGGTGCGAAACAGTTCGTCCACCTGTGCCGGCCGCAGCACGGTCGGCAGCGAGCTGTTGCGTTTGGGCGCCTTCAACCGCAGCGATGGGTCGGTGCGGATCAGCTCCTCCCGCAGCGCCCAAGCCATGAAACTGCGGGCCGTCGCAGTGCGCCGCGCCAGCGTGGATCTGGCCATGCCGGCACCGTTCATCGCGCCGAGCCAAGAACGCAGAGTCCCGAGAGTGATATCCGGAAGCTTTGCGGCTCCGTCCTCCGCGGCATAACCGAGCAGGTGCCGGACGTCGGTCAGATAGGCCCGGACGGTATGTTCGGATCGGGCACGTTCGGCGCTCAGATAGCGGGCGAAACCATCCAGAGCCGTATCAAAAGCCTCCGGGAGTGCGGGTGTGCCCTGCGCTTCGGGTTTATCTGCAGAGCTCATCCCTTCACTGTGCTGGCCGGACCAGGCGAACTCAAGCAGGCGCACGGAGCAACCTCAATCTTTCTGTCCCGTCCAGCCGCTTCCCGCCCCGGAGTCTCTTTCTTCGCCTACATCGGTCGCCGCCCTCAAGCCTTGCCGTCCGGCCCTCAGCCCCTCCGTCCTCGCTCAGCCCCTCCTCCCGCGCCGCCAGCCGCTGGCATCCTGTACGGCGAGACCTGCCGCTTCCAGCCGCCCGAGGCCGGCCAGCACCGTGCGCAGAGGGACTCCGGCGACGGTGGCGAGCTTGTCCACAGTGCTTCCTCGGCGAACCGGCAGGGCGTCGAGCAGCAGCAAGTCGTCCACGCCGAGACCGTCGTGGTCCGCCAACGTTTCCTGGGTTCCCGGCTCGAAGGCGGCCCCAATTGGTCCAGCGAGTTCGGCCGCCTCCGCCGCGTCAGTGATGGCCGTTGCACTGCCGTCGCGCAGCAATCGGTGCGTGCCGGCCGAGTTGGCGCTGTAGACGGATCCAGGAACCGCACCCACTCCGCGGCCCAGGCCTGCGGCGTGGTGCGCAGTGTTCAGAGCACCGGAGCGCCAGCGTGCTTCCACAACTATGGTGGCCGCCGCCAGCGCTGCGATCAGCCTGTTTCTTTGCAGGAATCTCCAACGCGTTGGTGCGGCACCGGGCGGCACCTCGGCCAGCAGGATGCCCCGGCTGGCAATCGCCTGGAGCAGCTCCTCGTTACCTGCCGGGTAGTAGCGGTCGAGACCTCCGGCCATGACCGCCATGGTCGCGACGTGGTCCACGTCCGTGGCAAGTGCCGAGCGATGAGCTTGTGCGTCAATGCCGTAGGCGCCGCCGGAGATGACACAGTATCCCCGCTGCGCAAGTCCGCTGCTGAGGTCGCCTGTCACCTGATTGCCGTAGTTGGTGCTGTCACGGGAGCCGACGACGGCCACCGTTGCCCCGACCGTCGGAATGCCGTCTGTGAACCTGCCCCGTGCCCAGAGGCAGAGCGGTTCTCCGAGGCCGAGATCGGCCAGGGCTGCCGGCCAGACGGCGTCTCCGGGAATGAGCAAGGCACCGCCGAGTCTGCCCACGACAGCGAGGTCGCGTTCCGGCGCCAGATCCTTGACCCGCGGTGCCCAGCGTTCCAGGGCATCGGACAGGGGCTGCGTGGTGCCCGTCGCGGCCTGACGGTCGAGGGTCCTGAGCAGCTCAGTCTGCAGACCGTGTCCGGCGCTCACCTGTCCGGTGGCGATGCGCAAGGCATCGAACGGACCGGCAACGGAAACCAGGGCCAGTCCGATCCAGTCCGACGGTTCCATCAGCCGGGACAGCGCCGCCCGGGCCAACCGCTCATCGTCGGAGGGCAATTGCGTCATTCTGGTCATCTCCTCGTAGCTGGCCGACGCTGGTGGGGAAAGCACGCTCAGGCCGCCTTGACCTGTTGACGGAAGGTCAGCGCGGTGCTGACTGCGTCCCGGTCCGGCCGGTCCAGACCGGCTAGGTCCGCGAGCGTCCAAGCCACGCGCAGGACCCGGGTATAGCCGCGCCCAGTCAGCACGGCCCGCTCCATGGCACGGTCCAGGTCGCGGGTGACAGCCGGCGAAGGCCGCAGCTTGCCGGTGAGCAGCTCGCCGCTGATCTCCGAATTCAGCCCGATCCCCCACCGGCGCAGCCGCTCCTGCTGGGCCGTCCGGGCGGCAGCGACCCGGCCTGCGACGAGTGCGCTGCTCTCCCGGCTGGTGCCGGCGGCCATCATTCCCACCGTCAGCCGCTGCAAGGTCAGTTGCAGGTCGATCCGGTCGGTCAAGGGATTGGAGAGCTTGCCAAAGTAGCGGCGCTTCTGCTCGGCCGTACAGGTACAGTCCAGCCCCTTGCCTCCGGAAAGCCCGCACGGACAGGGATTGGCGGCCATCACCAGTTGGAAGCGCGCCGGGTAGGCGGCACTTCCGGCGGCCCTGTGCACCACAAGCTTTCCGCTTTCCAGCGGCTGGCGCAGGGCGTCGAGGACCTGTCGGCCGTACTCCGGCGCCTCGTCCATGAAAAGCACGCCGCGGTGGGCTCTGGAGGCGGCTCCCGGTCGTGGCAGGCCGGAGCCGCCGCCGATGATGGACACGGCGGTGGCTGTGTGGTGGGGGCTTTCATAGGGCGGGCGCCGGATCAGTTCGGTGAGCGGCGCCGCTGTGGCGCTCAGGGAGTGGATGGCGGTGACCTCCATGGCGTGATGGTCAGGGAGGTCAGGGAGAATACCCGGCAGCCGTTCAGCCAGCATGGTCTTCCCAGCACCGGGCGGGCCGACCAGCAGCAGGTGGTGCCCGCCCGCGGCGGCCACTTCCAACGCCATTCGGGCTTCATGCTGTCCCGCCACGTCTGCTAGATCCAGTGCCGGACCGGCAGGGGCAACGGCAACCGCAGTGGATTCCAACCGAGGTTCCGACGCGGCGAGGTTGAGCCGGTCAAGGTCCGCACCGAAGGCCAGGAGCACCTCGGCCAGCGTCTCAAAGCTGCGTACTTCCGCGCCCGGCACCAGAGCGGCCTCCTCGGCATTGGCCGCAGCGACGGCCACCTGCGAATAGCCCGCGTCCACTGCTGCCATGACAGCTGGCAGGACCCCGCTCACTGGACGGAGCCGCCCGTCCAGCCCGAGCTCGGCCAGGAACACCGTACGGCCGGCTGGGCGGATGTCGCCCGCTGCTTGAAGGGCTGCCAGCACGATGGCTAAGTCAAAGCCGGATCCCTTCTTAGGCAGCGAGGCCGGGACCAGATTGACAGTAATCTTGCGCCGGCTGAGCGGGACACCGGCGTTCTTCGCGGCCGCCTTGATCCGCTCCTTCGCTTCGGACAGGGACGCATCCGGCAAGCCCAGGAGCACAAACGCCGGAAGTGTCTGTCCGATGTCCGCTTCCACCTCAACGATGTGTCCGTTGAGCCCGACCAAGGCCACGGAGAACGTCCGCCCGAGGCCCATCAGCCGACGTCCTTCAGGTATTCGATCACGGGCCAGCGGGCCTGTCCGTAGAGCACCGCCACAGCGTCCACCCGCATGGCGGTGCCGGCCATCCCGTGGTCGCGCAGCCACTGGTGTCCCAAAGAATGGAGCCGCCGGATCTTGGCGCCGGTGATGGCTTCGAAGGGGTGGCCGTAGTCCGTGCTGCGGCGAGTCTTCACCTCGGAGACCACGATGGACGCTCCGTCCACGGTGATGAGGTCCAGCTCCCCGTCTGGGCTGCGCCAGTTGCGGTCGATCACGCGCTGGCCGGCGCCCGCCAAATAGGCCGCGGCCATCTCCTCGCCGCGCCGCCCGAGTTCATCCTTCGCTCTCATGCCTCCAGCGTGGCGTGGCGCTCACTGAGCGAGCAGGCCGAGGCACAAGGATGTGGACGATGCCTGCGCGCGAACTGATTGTGGAGGACGGCTTATAGCGGGGAATCACCGATAGTCTAAAGAATTAGCTCAGTTCCTCAGCGTGAAATATGTCTCTCCCGGACACATGGCGCCAAATGACGTGGTCAAGCCGTCTTGGCTCAGTCGGGTACTGAACGGCGGCCTCTTTGATCAGCTCTGCAACCTGCATTGGGGCCAGGTCTTTGCCGTCAAGGCCGGCATGTTCCTGCACGAAGCGAATGATCATACGGTCCGGTTTCACGGACTGAAAGCCGCAGAGAATGAGCAGATAGTTGAAAGTGACGCCCGACGACTGGCTAGGGAGCTTCAGCCAAGCTTCCTTTACCCGGTGGAGCGATTCGTCCTTGGCGAACTCTTCATGGAGTGCGGAGCGAGTCGTAATTCTGAGTGTCTTGAAGGTCCGTGCTGCCTGAAGAATGACCTCTGCCTTGAGGACCGCGTTCGCCTTCGTATGTGCAGGTTTGTGGTTGTCAACCATCGCTGCCCAACCGCTACTTCCGCCCAACTCCTCGAAGGTGTGCAGCAACTCATCAACGCCGTCGTAATATGCATCGGCGTTCTGGGCCTCCCGGTATGCCCTGTACTTGTTTACGACGTTTATGACGCTCTGATAGTGCGAGCCGGTCGAGTAGATCGAATCGATCATGGCAAGGGCCAAGCTATTCGAGTAACCATCCGCCGTAATCCAACGGCTTTCGTCGCCGAATATTGAGCGGCACTTGTCCGCAAGAACTTCAGCTTCAGCGCTGAACGCAAATGTCGTATGCGCACTGTAGCAGCACGTTCTAAAGCCTCGAGGCATTGCTTTTCACAGCGGGGCGTCGAAGACCGGAACACTACGAGTGAGCCAAATGCACGCACTCAAAACCGGAAGGGAGGCGACGGAGGTGGATGCCGGCCACTAGGCAATCGATCAGCCGCCGAGGCCGTCCTTGGGCAGGGTCAGGTCGTCGTTCTTGGTCAGTTCCTCGACGTTGACGTCCTTGAACGTGATCACGCGGACGGACTTCACGAACCGGGCGGAGCGGTAGACGTCCCAGACCCACGCGTCCTGCAGGGTCAGGTCGAAGTAGACTTCGCCGTCGGCCGAGCGGGCCTGTAGGTCAACGTGGTTCGCCAGGTAGAAGCGGCGCTCCGTCTCCACGACATAGCTAAACAGGCCGGCGACATCGCGGTACTCCCGGTAGAGCTGCAGCTCCATATCGGTTTCATAGTTCTCAAGGTCTTCGGCGCTCATGTATCCATCCTGCCCCAGATTGGCTGACGGTGTTTAGTTGGCAATGTCAACCGCGGGCATCAGCGGCTGCTCCGGGGTCAGCCGCCAGCTTCGGCGGTGCAAATCGGACGGGCCGATGCCCAGCAGGGCCGCGCGGTGTGCGGCGGTGGCGTAGCCCTTGTTGATCTCCCAGGCGTAGTCTGGATAGTCGGTCGCGTAGCCGGTCATCATGGCGTCGCGCTCGACCTTGGCCAGCACGCTGGCGGCGGCCACGCTGAGGCACTGCAGGTCTGCCTTGATCCTTGTCAGGACCGGGGCGTCGCAGCCCGGCTGGGCGGCGTCGTCGAACAATGACGGCTCGCCGGCGGACAGCCAGTCGTGGTTGCCGTCCAAAATCACGATGTCCGGGCGGGCGGTGGCCACCACCTGGCCCCAGGCGCGGGCGCCGGCGAGCCGCATGGCCGCCATCAGGCCCAGTGCGTCGATCTCCGCGGCGCTGGCGTGGCCCACGCCATAGGCCAGTGCCCATTTCTGGATCTTGGGCACCAGGGCCACCCGGTCGGCCGGGGTAAGCAGCTTGCTGTCGCGCACGCCGCGGATCTGTTTGGCCGACGTTGCGTCGATGGCCACCATGCCTACACTGACCGGACCGGCAAGGGCCCCGCGGCCCACCTCGTCCGCGCCGGCGACCAATCGGTGTCCGGCGTCGACGAACGAACGCTCAAAACGCAGCGTGGGGGCTTTGCTTGTCACTGGGACTCGTTCTGACGGGTGACGGCGGCTGGCTCGGTACCGGTCGCCGCGGAAGGTGCCGGAACGCCGTCGAACACTTCCGGATAGTTACCCAGGAAGCTCAGCCGGTCCAGCGGCCAGGCGATGACGCTGGCCTTGCCCTCGACGGATTCCACGGCCACGAAGCCCTTCGAGGCTTCGTCCTGGTGTTCGCGCGAGTCCGCGGAATGATTCCGGTTGTCGCCCATGACCCAGATTTTACCCTCGGGCACGGTCACGTCGAAGGGGATCCGGGTGTTGTCCGAGCCGGGCGCAAGGTAGGGGTCCTCGTCCAGCGGTTCGCCGTTGACCGAGATCCGGCCGTCGGCGTCGCAGCAGACCACATGGTCTCCGCCCATGCCGATGACGCGCTTGACCAGGTGCTGCTGCGAGGCATCGGGCATCAAACCCACGAAGGTGAGGAACTGCTGGAACCAGTTGCCGGCGTTGTGCTCCCCATTGGGGGGCAGCCAACTGAGGTCGTCCTGGAAGACCACCACGTCGCCGCGGGTGAGCGCGAACGGCTGCGGCACCAGCAGGTTGACGAAAATCCGGTCGTCCACCTCCAGTGTGTCCTCCATCGAGGTGGAGGGAATGAAGAAGGCGCGGAAGAGGAACGTCTTGATCAGGAAAGAAAGGACGACGGCGACCGCGACGATCGTGGCGATCTCCTTCAGCCACGACAACAACGAGTTCCGCCCGGTGTTCTTGCGTTCGCGGTTTGTGCGATCGCGCTTCTGCGGCCCGGAGGCGTGCGGCTGGTACCCGCCAGTGTCCTTCGGGTCGTCCTGGTCCATGCTCACTATCCTCTATTCTCCGCGGGCTGGTCCGCCGGCTGGGAACCCAACTGTATCCGCTCCAACCCGGCCGCCCGGTCCAGCGGCCAGATGATGCTCAGCGGCCGGCCGATGACCCGCTCAACTGGAACCATACCGCCGCCGGGAGCACCCAGGAGGGCACGGGAATCGGCCGAGGCGGTGCGGTGGTCCCCCATCAACCACAATCTATCTTTCGGTACCTGGACGGAGAACTCCATCTCGCTGGGCGCGTCGCCGTCGAAAATGTAATCCTCCTGCACCGGTTCGCCGTTGACCTGCAGGCGGCCGTCCGGCCCGCAGCATTTGACGGTGTCCCCCGGCAGGCCGATCACGCGTTTGACGTAGATGGTGTCGCTGCCGGCAACGCCCAGCCACTGGCCGGCCTGCTGCAGGAGGTCCACGAACGGGGAGTTGCCGCTGTTGAAGGGCGCGAACGAGCCACGTCCGTCGAAGACCACCAGGTCGCGGCGCCGGATTTCACCGAAGTGGTAGTCGGTGCGCGAGACGAGCACACGGTCGCCGGTCTCCAGCAGCGGCTCCATGGAACCGGAGGGGATGTAATACACGTCCACCAGCGTGGCCCGCACGATGGCGCTGAGCACCACCGCGCAGACCACGATGGCCAACACAAAACGCCAGCCCGGAAGTCCGGACCGGCGTCTTGGCGGTTCCCCAGAGGCATCCGGGGAACCAGAGATTTGCTGCACTGCCTAAGTCAAGAAGCTGCTGGAGGGCAGCTTTACTTGGCGGTGCCGAAGTCGCGCTTCTCCTTGATGCGGGCAGCCTTGCCGTGGCGCTTGCGCATGTAGTACAGCTTGGCCCGGCGAACGTCACCCTTGGTTACGACCTCGATGTGGTCGATGATCGGGGAGTGTACCGGGAAGGTACGCTCCACGCCCACGCCGAAGGAAACCTTGCGGACGGTGAAGGTCTCGCGGACACCATGGCCCTGGCGGCCCATCACGTAACCCTGGAAAACCTGGATACGGGCGGTCTTGCCTTCGATGATGTTCACGTGCACCTTGACGGTATCGCCGGCGCGGAACTCGGGAACGTCGCGCAGGGATGCTGCGTCGACAGAGTCGAGGATATGCATTTCTCACTCCTGGTGAACGCCACAGGTCATTCACTTTGGTTACGGCGCGACGGTCAGGGCGTAGCCTGCAACAGTCGCTGCCGAAATTCAAGAACCGGCCCGTCCGGGAATCGGCGGCCAGCGAATCCAGCTGTTGGCAGCGCTCCCCCTGTGGCAGGATCGCGCCCAGCGGACACAATCCTCTATTTTGCCACATGGCGCGGCCGAAGCTCTAATTCCGCCGAAATTCGGGGCCGTTCCGAGGTCCGGGGCTACCTGCGAGGTCGGGGGCCGGCTCCCAGGCCGGGGGGCTACCTGCTAGGTCGGGGGCAAGCTCCCAGGTCCGGGGCTACCTGCGAGGTCAGGGGCAGCAACCCCTGACTTGATGGGGAGATCTCCCCCCTGGCGGCGAAATCAGGGGGTGTGCGGGGTCGCCTCGGCGGCAACCCCTGACTTCGGTGTAGCCGGCAGGACCTGCGTGGGGGTGATGGCGTAGCCAAGCGCGCTGAGGGTGACACGGTCCGCCTTGTCCAGCGTCTCCGGATCCAGCCCGAGGATCAGGTCCGGGCGGCGTTCGGCAGTCCGGCGCAGTTGTTCGTCGCGGCGGTGCCGGGCGATCTTGGCGTGGTTGCCGCTGAGCAGCACCTCCGGAATGCCGCGGCCGCGCCAATCCGACGGTTTGGTATAGACGGGATACTCCAGCAGCCCGTCCGAGTGCGACTCTTCCACCAGAGATTCGGGATTGCCGACGACGCCGGGCACCAGCCGGCCGACGGCTTCAACCATGGCCAGGACGGCCACTTCTCCCCCATTGAGCACGTAGTCGCCGAGGCTGACCGGCCGTACGCGGAAGTGCTCAGCGGCCCATTCGAGGACACGCTCGTCAATGCCTTCGTACCGGCCGCAGGCGAAGACCAAGTGGTCCTCGGTGGCGAGTTCGTAGGCAAGGGCCTGGTTGAAGACCTCACCGGCGGGCGAGGGAACGATCAGGACCGGGCGGGCGGCGGCGGGCTGCGGCGCCTCCACCTGGGTATCTGCGCGTTCGCTGGCGCTCACTGGATCGACCACCGGGGACGCGCTCACTTGGTCGACCGCCGGGGCGTCGGCCGAAGGGCCGGGGATCAGGGATTCGAGGGCTTGGGCCCAGGGCTCCGGCTTCATGACCATGCCGGCTCCGCCGCCGTAGGGTGTGTCGTCGACGGTGCGGTGGCGGTCGGTGGTGAAGTCGCGCAGGTCATGCACCTTCAGCTGCAGGAGTCCGTCCTGCCGGGCTTTGCCAATCAGCGACAGGTCCAGCGCTGCCAGATACTCCGGAAAGATGCTGACGACGTCGATGCGCACCTAGCGCTCCCCCTCGCCGTCGTCGGGGGTTTCCTGCGCGTCGGGCGCGTTCAGCTCAAACAACCCGGCCGGCGGCGTGAGCCGGACGAAACCGGCTTCCACGTCGACCTCCGGCACGATGGCTTCGACGAAGGGCACCAGGACTTCCTCGCCGTCGACGTTCTCCACTATCAGCAGGTCCTGGGCGGGCAGGGTGTTCAGTCCGGACACCTTGCCGACCACCTCGTCCCCCACGCGCACGTCGAGGCCGACGAGCTCGTGCTCGTACCAGGCATCGTCGTCGTCCTCGACGTCCTCGGTATCGATGAAGAGCTTGGCGCCGCGGAGTTCTTCGGCACCGTTGCGGTCCGAAACTTCATGGAAACCGAGCAGCAGGATGTCTTTGTTCCAGCGGGCACTACTCACGGTCAGCGGCCCGAGGCTCGCCGGCTCCACGGTCAGTTCGACGTCGGGCACGAAGCGATCTGCCGGAGCGTCGGTCAGCACCTGTACGGTGACCTCGCCCCGAATGCCGTGCGGCTTGCCGATCCGGGCAACTTGTAGCTGCATGCAGACTCCTTGGATAGAAACGACGTCGGGTGAAAAACGTCCGGCCCCTGGACCATTAGCTGGTACAGGGGCCGGAGGTTATGGAATGGGTGCCTGGCGTGAAGCCGGGCAGCGCCGATCCGGATCAGCGTCGGCGGTCGGTATCCACAACGTCGACGCGGACCTGCTCATCGGCCAAGGCGTTCACCACGGTGCGCAGTGCACGGGCGGTGCGGCCCTGACGGCCGATGACGCGGCCCAGATCCTCCGGATGAACACGCACCTCGATGATGTCACCGCGGCGGTTATTCTTCTGCGTGACCTTGACGTCCTCGGGACTGTCAACGATCCCGCGGACCAGATGATCGAGCGCTTCGGCCAGCATTACTCAGCCTTTTCGGCTTCGTCTGCAGCTTCCTCGGCCGGAGCCTCGGCAGCTTCTTCCTTCTTGGCCTTCGGGGTGATGGCCTCGGGGATGATCACGGAGCCCTTTTCGGGAGCCACGAAGGCTTCCTTGGCTTCCTTGGTCTTGAGAGTGCCTTCCTGGCCCTCAATACCCTTGAACTTCTGCCAATCGCCGGTGATCTTGAGCAGGACGGCAGCCTGTTCGGTCGGCTGTGCGCCGACGCCAAGCCAGTACTGGGCGCGCTCGGAGTTGATCTCGATGAACGAGGGCTCTTCGGTCGGGTGGTACTGCCCGATCTCTTCGATGGCACGGCCGTCGCGCTTGGCGCGGGAATCCATGACAACGACGCGGTAGTGGGCAGAGAACTTCTTACCGAAGCGCTTAAGGCGAATCTTTACGGCCACTGTTGTGGTCACTCCTGGTTCTGAAAATGGGCGAACCCGTATGTCTGCTCCCGTGGGGCGGGCCATGGTTGGGGTTCAAAGGACAAGATGCATACACGGAGAGAGGGGCCGCGCAGATCGAGTACCTGTCTATTGTGCCAGATAGGAACCAATCCGCGCGACTCGACGGCGGTGCTGGGTTTGCGGCGGGTCTCCACGCGTTCGCCGAAGCTCACTTGGTCGAGCACCGAACTTGGTCGGCTAACGGATGGGCCGACCACCGGGGGCTTAGGCTTCGGCGGTGCTGGACCAGACGTAGAGCTGCTGGCGTTCGGCCTGCTCGGCCTGAGAGGCCAGCTGTGCGATCCGGCGGACGTGGTCCTCGGCGATCTCGCCACTGAACGGCATGTCCTCTTCGGCAGCCCACAGGGAGGCGACCTCCGGGATCAAGGAGGCACCGGCGTCGTCGGTGTGGGTCAAGAGTTCAGCCAGCGACTGGACCATGGCGTCCGAGGCCACCATCAGGTAGTCGCTGGAGACGTCGGCCATGTCCAGCGCCTCGCCGCCGGCGGCTCCGACTGCCTTGGCAGCCAGGCCGCCGAGGATCTCGACCTCCAGGTCGGTGACGCCATTGAGGCGGAGGCTGGGGGCATCCCCGACCTCGGCCATGGGTCCGTCGGTTTCGCCTCGGGATTCGACGCTGGCCTCGAGTTCTGCGGCGCGCCGGACGGCGGCATCGTGGGTGGCGACGAAGATTTCGGTGGTTCCGGACATGTGCAAGCCCTTCCGCGGCTAGACCGATGGTTCTCTTTCAGCCTAGCCGCGCGGGCGGATTTCCGCTTAGCCGACGGCGATGCGCAACTGGTTGCGCCACGGGTCTTCGAAGCGCAGCTCGGCGCCGGTGTGGTGATGCGAGACGCCGGCACTGGTCAGCCGTTCCGCCAGGGCGCCCACCTCGTCGTCGGTCGGCACGTGGATCAGCACTTCGCCCAGGCCCAGGGTGTCCTTGCGCGGGCCTGCGCCGCGGCTGTTCCAGACGTTCATGGCCATGTGGTGGTGGTAGCCACCGGCGGCGACGAACAGCGCCTGGCCGTGCCAGCCGGCAGTCCGCTCGAAGCCGAGGGTCTTCACGTAGAACTCTTCGGCCGTGTGGGTGTCGCCGACCTGCAGGTGCACGTGGCCGATTCCGGCGCCCGACTGGCGCTGGCTGGCGAGCGACTCCTCGGTCAGGTGGCTCTGCAGGTAGGTCTGGGGGTTCAGGGCCAGGCTGTCCATGTGGACTTCCTTGCCCTCGGCGGTCTCGTTCCAGGACCACTGGTCGCGCGGGCGGTCCCAGTAGAGCTCAATGCCATTGCCCTCCGGGTCGGTGAAGTAGAACGCCTCGCTGACCAGGTGGTCGGCGCTGCCCGTGAAACGGGAGGGATCGGTCTGCGCCGCGGTGGCTACCGTGGCCGCCAGGTCAGACTGGTTCTCGAACAGGAAGGCGGTGTGGAACAGGCCGGCTTCGCCGCGGGACGGCAGCTGCAGCCCGGTGGCCGGAGCCAGGTGGAGCAGCGGCGTGGTGCCGCGGCCCAGGAAAACCCCGCCAAGCCCTTCGGAGACAGGATCCAGCCCCAGCGCCTGCTGGTAGTAGTTGGTCATGTTCTTCATGTCCCCCACCTTGAGCATCACGGTGCCCATGCTGAGGTCGGCGGAGAGCAGGTCCTGGGGGTTTACTTGAAAGTTCATGTAAATATGATACTTGAAGCTTCACGTTTATTCCAGTCCCCTGTTTTGGGCGTTAAGGGCGTGCTGCTCCCCCCTCTCCGGACCAGCGCCGTCCGGGACTCCAGCTGATCTCGGCTGGCGCCCGGTCCCACCGCTCGCCCGGCCGGCAGCCGAGCTCGCCGCTGCCCCGGGCGGTAATCTGATCCCAAAGCGTCAACACGAGTCAGGATGCCGCGATGCAATGGTGGGAACCGGTCCTCGCCGTGGCCGGCGGGCTGGCGCTGTTGTACGCACTGATGCTCCTGGCCTTGTGGGGGTACGCGCGGCGCCATCCCGACACCGTTCGCATGCGGGACGCCTTGCGCCTATTGCCCGACCTGCTCCGCCTGCTGCGCCGGCTGGCGGCCGACCCGGAACTGCCGGCCCGGACGCGGCTGCTTCCGCTCCTGCTGCTGGCCTATCTGGCCTCGCCCATCGACCTGGTTCCCGATTTCGTCCCGGTGTTCGGCTACGCCGACGACGTGCTGGTGGCCGCCTGGCTGCTGCGCGCGATGGTCCGGTCTGCGGGACCGGATCCGCTGCGCCGGCATTGGCCCGGCACCGAAGCCGGGCTCGACGCCGTCGAACGGCTGGCCGGGGTTTCCGGGGATCAGCGGCGACGACGGTAGGCCAGGTAGCTGCCCAACGCAACATCCCCGGCGGCCTGCAGCACCAGCCCCAGCGCGCCGGCGCGCAGCAACCGGGCGCTGGCCGGCCGGCGGCCCGCGGCCCGGAACAGCAGCGCGGCACCGGTGGCCGCGGCGGCGGCACTGCCGGCCAGCATGCCCGGGCGTGCGACGACGGCGCGCTGCCAGGCGGCCAGCGGCCCCCTCCCTTCGGTGGGGGTGCTGGCCAGTTCAAGCAGTGCTTTGCCGAGTGACTGAACCGGGAGGGTCTCCATTCCGGGGACTCGGTCAGGCTGCAGCGATCCTTCGGCCAGCCGTGCGGCGACCGGAGGCAGTTCCAAGAGGTGGCCGGCGCGGGCCAGGATTCCCGGCTCGTCCGGTGAGGCCATCAACTCCTGCAGTCCTTGAACGGCGCCCGGTTCCAGTCCGAGGACTTCGCTGAGCCGCCGCGGATCGGGACCTTCAGGATGCACAATCCGGCCGAGCAGCCGCAGCGCCTCGGCATCGGCGCGGGAGGCCGACGGGAACGGCTTGGCTGGCCCCTCCCAGGCGTGCCAGAAGCTGGTGTCCGGATCGCGCCGCGTTCCGGGCAGCCATGCCTCGACCGCGCGGAAACCGTCCAAGTCCATCAGTGCCACGATGGGTTTGGCGGAGACCGGCCAGTTGTAGAGCCCGGGCGCCGCCTCGCCGTGAACCAACACGATGCGCTGTCCAGGTGCGGGCCCGTCAGGGCTTCCCTGATCGGACTCCAGGACATGGACTTCCACTCCGTTGAGGGCACCGAACATGATCAGGTCCTCGCGCCGGAATTTGCCCACCAGGACGGTGCGCAGCTCGGCGGCGTCCGGCGCTTCGACATTCTCAGCGTCGTCGGGTTCGGGCACGGCGTCGAGTTCCAGCGCGGCTTCCGGTGCCGGTGCCTCATATTCGATGCCGTCAATCTCCACAGCCGCCCCCAAATCGGCGGAGAGCCCGCGGACCAGGGCCGCGACGTCCGGGCCCGGCACCGCCTTGCCTGCGGTATCCAACACTGCCGCGCGCTGTTCCGGGTTCACGGCCAGCAGCACGGACACCACGCTGTCGCCGGGCTGCGGAACTCCCCCGGCGAAGGCGCCCAGCAGGGACCGGTCGGTGAATTGCTGCTGCAGCGCCGCCACTCCGGCCTCGTCCAGCGGCCACGGCCACCACAGTTGTCCGGACGCCGGTTCCCAGCCTGTTTGGTTCATAGCTCAACGCTAGCAACCTCTACGGTCCGGCTGCGCAGCGACGGGCGGAAATTCTCGGGTCAGTCCGGCAGCGCCTTGCGGGCCAGGAAGGCTTCGAGAAGTGCGCGGCCCTGGTCCGAGTCCTGCGGGCGGTGGTGCCCGCAGGCGTGGCGGTGAATGGCGCCGGTGCCCGCCAGATAGTGGGCCACTTCCTCGTACAGCGGTTCCCAACCTCCGGTGACCACCAGCGTGGGCAGGCCCGGGACAATGTGCAGCGGCGCGTTCCACGGCGGAGCCTGCAGCCGGGCCCGCTTGGCCTGTGCCCGGTCGGCCGCGGTGGCCAGCGGCAGCGCTTCGGCCCCAACCACCAGCCGGACGAACTCGCGCTGGTACTCCTCGTCGGTCAGCTCGCCGCGGGCGGCGAACAACGGCTCCAGCCGCTGGCGGTAGGCACGCGTGGCGGGCAAGTCGGCGGTCAAGGATAAGCAAGCCGGCTCGAACAGGGTCAGCGAATGCACGTTGTCCGGGTGCTCCACGGCGGCCATCATGGCGGCGACGGCGCCCTGCGCGTGCGCCACCACGTGGGCACCGGCGCCGAGATGCCGGCCGACAATCCGGGCGTCTTCATCAAAGTCGGTCGGCAGCGGCTCGGCCTGCAGGTCAAACCCGTGGCGGCGGAGGAACAGGCAGTCGTAACGGCCGGCCAGCCGGTGCTGATGCGGCCAGGCCGCGGCACCGAAGCTGTCCGTGCCGTGGACAAAGACCACCCGCTCCCCGCTGCCGAATGCCATGGGAGAAATACTAAACGCCGGACCCGACAATTCCTTTGGAGCCGCCCGCTGGCTCGGGTTCCCAGACCTGCGGCGCCAGCTCGCGTTCCGGCACGCGCAACTGCGCTGTCCGCAGCACCTGCCCGTTGCGCAGCTCCACCACGGTGAGCAGTTCGTGGGCGCGGAGGCCGGCGGCCAGCTGGGCGGACTGTGCGCTGTCCAGGGCCGCTTCGGCCTGTTCGACCGGGAGGAAGACGGCCTGTCCCCCGGCACCCGCGGCGAGCTCGCCGCCGTCGTACGTTCCGCCGTCGTACACAAAGGTGATGGCTTCGGCCGCCGCGGCAGCCACCGGCTGGTAGTCGAGCGCCAGGATGCGCCCCGGCGGCGCAGGCAGGGAGGACTCGGCGAGCACGCGGGACGCAGCAGACCGCGGGTCTTCGCCGGGCCGGACCGCGGCAGCCGGCAGCGCGGGGCCGCCGGCACCGTTCACCAGCACCACGGAACCGCCGACGCTGCGTACGATGACCACGACGGCGGCGGCCTGCCGCCTTCCGGCCGGGCGGTCCACGCCGCTGTGTGCCTGCTCTGCCACAAATCTCCTTCGCTGCGCTGCCTCGCCGGTGGGGCTAACGACCCTCGTCGTCGCTGCCTAATCGATTCAGCAACCCAGCTTACCTTCCCCCTTGATGCCGAGTGCCCCGCCGGACTCACCGACGGGGCACTCATCACTGCATGTGGAATCTGGACGGACTACTTGCCGAGGAACTTCTCGAAGCCCTTGGGCAGGTTCAGCGCCGACGGATCAAAATCCTGTCCGTCCTGCGGGGCGCCGAAGGCGCTTCCGGCCGGAACCGATGCTTTGTTCTTGCGCCGTTCCTCGGCCTCGCGCAGTTCCTGCGCGGCCTTGGCCGGGTTGCCGGAGCGGGCCTTCTTCTTGCCCTTGGCGGCCTGCTGCTTCTTGCGTGCGCCGCCGAAACCGCCGGGGCCGGCCACGCCGGGCATGCCCGGGATGCCGCCGCCCTGCGCCATCTTCTTCATCATCTTCTGGGCCTGGCCGAAGCGCTCCAGCAGGCCGTTGACCTCGGAGACGTGGACGCCGGAACCCTTGGCGATGCGGGCGCGGCGGGAACCGTTGAGGATCTTCGGGGCAACACGCTCGTGCGGGGTCATCGAGCGGACGATCGCCTCCACGCGGTCGATCTCGCGCTCGTCGAAGTTCTCCAGCTGCTGGCGCATGTTGGCGGCGCCGGGCATCATCATGAGCATCTTCTTCATCGAGCCCATTTTGCGGATCTGCTGCATCTGGGCGAGGAAGTCGTCGAGAGTGAAGTCTTCCTGGTCGGCGAACTTCTGCGCCATCCGCTCGGCTTCGCCCTTGTCCCAGGACTTCTCCGCTTGCTCGATCAGGGTGAGGATGTCGCCCATGTCCAGGATGCGGTTGGCCATCCGGTCCGGGTGGAAGATCTCGAAGTCGTCCAAATTCTCGCCGGTGGAGGCGAACATCACGGGCTTGCCGGTCACCGACGCGACGGAGAGCGCCGCACCGCCGCGGGCATCGCCGTCGAGCTTGGAAAGGACGACGCCGGTGAAGTTGACGCCTTCGTTGAACGCCTGCGCGGTATTAACCGCGTCCTGGCCGATCATCGCGTCGATCACGAAGAGGACTTCGTCCGGGTTGATGGCGGCGCGGATGTCCGCGGCCTGCTGCATCATCTCGGCGTCGACGCCCAGTCGGCCGGCGGTGTCCACGATGACCACGTCGTAGAGCTTCTGCCGCGCTTCGGCAATGCCGTCGCGGGCCACGGCCACTGGATCGCCGGTCACCGAATCGAACTCGGACTGCACGCCCGGGTGCGGGGCGAAGACGGGCACGCCGGCGCGCTGGCCGTTGACCTGAAGCTGGGTCACGGCATTGGGGCGCTGCAGGTCGGCGGCAACCAGCAGCGGGCTGTGGCCCTGGCCCTTGAGCCACTTGGACAGCTTGCCCGCCAGCGTGGTCTTACCGGCACCCTGCAGGCCGGCGAGCATGATCACCGTCGGCGGGTTCTTGGCCAGCTTGATGCGGCGGGTCTCGCCGCCGAGGATGTTGACCAGTTCGTCGTTGACGATCTTGACGACCTGTTGGCCCGGGTTCAGGGCGCCCGAGACTTCCTCGCCGAGAGCGCGTTCCTTCACATGGGCAGTGAACTGGCGCACCACGGGCACGGCGACGTCGGCGTCAAGCAGGGCACGCCGGATTTCGCGCACGGTGGCATCGACGTCGGCCTCGGACAGACGTCCCTTGCCGCGCAGATTCTTGAAGGTTGAGGTCAACCGGTCAGAGAGTGAATTGAACACGCGCCGTGTCTACTTTCGTCGATCTGGTTCACAATCCCCGGGCCACGCCGGAGTTCAGCTCTTAAGGGTATCAACTGGCGGTGGCCTCAGTCGCGCCCCTTCTCGCTCCTCTTGTGCGGGCTTGTCATGAGGGCTTTGGCATGGGGCCGCTATGGACACAGGCTGCAGGGGCTTATGCCGAGCGAGTCCTGAGTGGGCGGCACAGATTTTATCAGTCCCCGCCCTGACCGGGCGGTGCGGTTCCAGTCCCGCCTTCCATGCAAGTGCCACTGGTACCGTTCCCTCCGCGTCGGGGCCGTGGCAAGGTGGGGATCGTGAGCGTTGAACAGACCCAGACCAAGGACGATTCCTCCCCCTATGCCAGCGGGCCGATGCAGATCCGGACACTGCTCATCCTGGGGGCCTCCGGCGATCTGACCGGCCGGCTGCTGCTGCCCGGGCTGGGCAAGCTGATTGCTCAGGGCAAAACGAGCGGGCTGAAACTGGTGGGCGCCGGCTCCGATGACTGGGACGGCGCGCGCTGGCAGGAACGTGTCAGCGGCGCCTTCGATTCCTGCGCTGGTGCTGCGAACGACGACGGTCGGCAGCAACTGCTCGACATCCAGCAAGACACTCAATACCACTCGGTGGACGTGACTGCCGAGGGCGCGTTGGCCAAACTGCTGGCGGAGCTGGACGGCCCGGTGGCCGTATTCTTCGCCCTGCCGCCGGCCGTCAGCCAGAAAGCGTGCGAAGCGCTCCGGCCCGAGGATGTGCCGGAGGGGACCCGTCTGGTGCTGGAGAAACCGTTCGGCACCAGCCTCGAGTCGGCCGTGTTGCTGAACAAGACGTTGCTGAAACTGGTGCCGGAGGACCATATCCACCGGGTGGACCATTTCCTCGGCAAGGCGACGGTCTTCAACATCCTGGGCCTGCGCTTCGCCAACCGTCTGTTGGAACCGCTGCTCAGCAATGAACACGTGGCCAAAGTGGAGATTTTCTACGACGAATCCCTGGCCCTGGAGGGGCGCGCTCGGTACTACGACGGCGCCGGCGCACTGCGGGACATGATCCAGAGCCACTTGGCGCAGGTCATGGCGCTGACGGCTTTGAACCCGCCGGCCACTCTCAAGGAACGAGACCTGCGCGACCACATCGGGAGCGTGATGCGGGCCGCCAGCGTTGACCCCGATTTCGCCAAAAGCACCCGGCGGGCCCGCTACACCGCAGGCCGCATTGGCGACCGTGACATACCGGACTACACCGCAGAACAGGGCGTGGACCCCTCGCGGAAAACAGAAACCCTTGCAGAAATTGAAGTCTCCATCAACAACAGCCGTTGGGCGGGCGTGCCATTCGTCCTGCGCTCAGGCAAGGCGTTGGCCAAGCCGAAGAAGGAAGTCATCATCACGTTCAAGCCGGTCAATCACCTGCCTGAGGGATTCACAGGCGTTGACTCGCCTACTCGATTGAGGATCGGGCTTGGGCCCGAAACCCTGCAGCTGGAGATCGACGTCAACGGTCCGAGTGACCTCTTCACTCTGGACCGGGCGGTCCTGGAGGCAGATTTGCACGCGGCCGACCTGCTGCCCTACGGCGAAGTCTTGGAAGGCGTCCTACACGGCGACCCGCTGTTATCTGTCCGCGGCGACATCGCCGAGGACTGCTGGCGGATTGTCGAACCAGTCCTTAAAGCCTGGAAAGACGACGTTGTACCGCTGGAAGAGTATGAGGCCGGCAGCTTTGGGCCGGCCGGCTGGGATACGTCCCGGAGCGACACCCCGCTCCCCTGATAGGCAGCGCCCCGGATGCGTAGCCCCATAGGCATCGCCGCGGATAGGCATCGCCCGGAGTAGATAGCGGCGCAGCGCAGCGCTACTTCCATCAGAAGGGCGGTGGCGTTTCGTCCCATCGTTCGCCCTGCCCGTTGCCTGCTGGAGGATCGGCTTGGTCATCGGCTGTGGGGTAGGTGATGGCCCAGCCTTCGTCGGGGGTGGTGGTGTGGGTGTGTCCGGAGCGGGTGGTGAAGTGCAGGGTGCCGTCGTGGTCTTGGGTGACGGTGCCGCCGCCGTGGTGTTTGGTTTTGTGGCCGGGTTTGCAGCGGGCGCTGAGGTTTTCGAGGACTGTTTTGCCGCCGTCTTCCCAGGCGATGGTGTGGTCGATCTCGCATTGGTCGGCGGGGACGGTGCAGCCGAAGTCGCGGCAGTGCCGGTCGCGTAGCCGGACGAGGCGTTTGAGCCATTCGGGCGGGATCCGCAGGTCTTTGGCGGCGGCGATGGCTTGGCCGTAGTCGTCGGTGAGCACGAGGAGCCAGGATTTGGCCAGCGCGGTGAGGTTGCGGGTCATCTCGGGCGGGATGGGCCCGTAGCCGGTGAGTTCGCCGGGGTCGTCGGCCAACCCGAGCAGGGTGGTCAGCGGCGCAGTGACTGCGGCCGAGGCGGTGGTGTTCGCGCCGCAGCAGGTGCAGTGGCCCTGGCCGGAGGTCCCGTTCCCGGGTGCCGCGTCCCCGGCAGCCCTCTCCGCGGCGGCGGTTTCGTGTTCGGTGGTGGCCCCGGCTTCCCCGGTTGTTGTCGCCGCAGCGGTAGTGTGACTGCCCGCGGTTGTGGGGGCGGGTTGGTAGGCGTGGTCGGGGTAGCGCAGGAGCATGTCGGTGAAGACGTCGGCGCGGAGCTGGCCGAGGGTGCGGGTCTCCTGGGCGGTCTGCAGTTTCCTGGCGTGGGCCTGCATCAGGTTGTAGGCGAGCAGCGCTTTCTCCGCCGAGGTGCGGATGAACAGTTCGGCCATGCCGTCGTCCTGCGGGAGGTATTGGACGGTGCGCCGTTCCATCGCGGCCCGGTGCCGGATCTCGAGAGGTACGGGGTGCAGCCGGTCACGGGCGGTGCGGGCACGGGCGTGGACGGATTCGAGGGTGATGGCGCCGGCGCCGGGCAGGACCGTGTTCTCGAACTCGGCCAGGGTGTCTGGGGGCAGGTCGGCGCCTTTGCGGGCGATCGCCGCGGCGCGGGGCAGGTCGATGGCGCCGTGGTCGAGGGCGGTCAGGGTGGCGGGCAGGTGGATGGCGATCTGGTGCGCGTCGGCCAGTTCCGCCGCTGCCTGTTTGCGGGGTACGGCGAGGATGGGGGCGAGTTCCTGGGCGGCGTGCCGGGAGATCCCGTCCGGCGCCCCGGCGTCGGTGCCAGTCGCGGGCCGGAGCACGGCCATCCGGTGCATGGCGCGGGTGCGGCGGGACTGGGTCCAGGCCTCGTGTTTGCGGACTGCTTTGAGGTATTCGAGCACGGACCAGTCGTCCAGGGTCTCGGGGTCTGTGCCGGCGAGCAGCCCGGCCAGTTCCGCCGGGTCCAGCTCCCGCCAGTCCTCCTCCCACAACTCCCGCCCCGGCGGCGCCTCAATCTCAGCGGCATTTTGCTCTCCCGTGGCGCCTGTTCCAGCGGCAAGTGCTGCAGGAGTTTCCTTTGAGCCAGTGGTGTCGTCGGATTCGGCTAGCCCGTCCGCGGAGCCGTTGCTGGAACTGGAATCGCCATCGGAGGTTTTTGGGGAGGACACGGCCCCGGGGTCGGAAGCAGGCATCGATGCGGAGTCCGAAGGCGAGGCACAGGAGCCGGAGTGTTCCTCCGGCTCCTGTGCCTCGTCCAACGGTTCCGCTGCCATACTTCAACGCTACGCAGCGCAAGCTCCGGGTAGAACGGGTGTTCGACGTATGTGCACAAACGTCGGCGGACATGGCCCTGTGGAGGACAAGACGCTTTGGGAGGCGGGGCGGTGGAGGACAAGACTGCTTGTGGAGGAGTGGCGCGGCTGCGGAGGAGAAGACCGGCTTCTGTAGGACAAGACCCGCCAGTGTAGGACGAGTCGCCCAGCTGATTCGTCATGGGAGCCGGCTGCCAGCCGTGGCGAACCGTGGCCTGTGCGCACGGCAAAACCCGGCTGCCCGGCCGCCACAGGGGGCGGCCAAAGCAACCGGGCTTTGAGCTGTCGGAGAATACGCGGCCTAGATGGCTGCCTCACCACGTTCGCCGGTGCGCACCCGCACGGCCTCTTGGACGTCCACCAGCCAGACCTTGCCGTCGCCGGCATGGCCGGTATTGGCCGTGGCCACGAGGACATCAACGATGTCGTCGGCCTGTTCGTCCGTGACCAGCACTTCGATGCGGATCTTGGGCAGCAGGTCCACGGTGTATTCCGCTCCGCGGTAGACCTCGGTGTGGCCGCGCTGCCGGCCGTATCCGCTGGCCTGGCTGATGGTCAGACCCTGGACGCCGTAGCTTTCCAGGCTGTTGCGGATGGCGTCGAGCTTTTGCGGCCGAATGATCGCTGTCACCAGTTTCATGCGCTGACCTCTTCCTTGATGGCGGACCGGGCGCCCGCGTTATGCGCGCTGCGGTCGGTGGCCGGGTGCGGGATGAACGTGCCGCCGGTCCCCAGACCGCCGAACTCGTAGGCGGATTCGGCGTGCAGGGTCAGGTCCACGCCGGTGACCTCTTGCTCTTCGGTCACCCGGAAGCCGATGGTCTTGTGGATCGCCAGGCCGATGAGTACGGTGAGCACCGCGCAGAACACCACGGATACTGCCGCCGCCACGGTTTGCGCCCACAACTGGGCGGGGCCGCCGCCGTAGAAGAGGCCGCCGCCCACGCCCTCGACCGGCAAGGCGATGAACCCCAGCGCCAGCGTGCCGACCAGACCTGCCACTAGGTGGACACCCACCACATCCAGCGAGTCGTCATAGCCAAACCGATACTTCAGGCCGACCGCCAGCGCCGCGAGCACGCCGGCCACCAGGCCCAGGCCAACGGCGCCCACGGGGGAAACGTTCGCACAGGCCGGAGTGATGGCCACCAGGCCTGCAACCACGCCCGATGCGGCCCCCAGCGAGGTGGGGCGGCCGTCGCGGACGCGCTCGGTCACCAGCCAGCCCAACATCGCGGCGGCCGGAGCGGCCATCGTGTTGACCCAGATCAGGCCGGCTTCCTCGGCCGAACCAGCCGCACCGCCGTTGAAACCGAACCACCCGAACCACAGCAACGCTGCGCCAAGCATCACCAGCGGAATGTTGTGCGGCCGCTGGGCCGGGTCCTTGCCGAAGCCCTTGCGCTTGCCCAGGATCAGGGCCAAGATCAGGCCGGCCACACCCGCGTTGATGTGCACCACGGTGCCGCCGGCGAAGTCGATCGCCTCTCCGGCCCAGGCCCCGAGGGCCCCTTCAGCTCCGAGCAGTCCCCCGCCCCAGACCATGAAGGCCAACGGGCAATAAACCAGCGTGACCCAGATCGGCACGAAGACCGCCCACGCGCCGAACTTTGCCCGGTCCGCGATGGCCCCGGAGATGAGCGCCACGGTGATGATCGCGAACGTCGCGCCGTAGCCTGCGCCGATGAGGTCTTCGGTGTTGAGCAGCGACTCAAGGCCGAAGGCGGCAAACGGATTGCCGAAGAGCTGAGCCACGCCCTCGCCACTGCTCATGGAGTAACCCCAGAGCACCCAGACCACCGCCACCAGCGCGATCGCGGAAAAACTCATCATCATCATGTTCAGGGCCGACTTGGCCCGGGTCATGCCGCCGTAGAAGAACGCCAATCCCGGCGTCATGAGCAGCACCAAGGCTGCCGAAATCATTACCCAGACGTGACCTGCTGACAGATCCATCTTCACGTCCTCTCGTCCTTCGGCAGGTAGCTTCCCGCCGCTGACTCAAGACTGACGACGGCGTGTTTCGGCAAACGGGAGCGTGTATTGCGCGGGCGTTACAAGAAACCCGCCCAGGTAAAACCGGTTTGTCCGGCGTGTTTCGGCAGTGTTACGGGGGCGGCAAGCGCACGACGGCGGTGCCCACCGGGCCGTGTGGCGTGGGACTGTAGCCCCGGCCGCCACTGCCACAAGGACACCAATCCAACCGGGCTAGGCTTGATGACATGCCAGTTTCACGCCGCACGGAGCGCCATATCCGCCTGCCCGGTCTGCAACGTCCGGACAGGGAGGCGCAGACACCGCTGCCGCGGGATATCAAGGTCCTGATTGCGGCGGCTTTTGTGATCGCGCTCGGATACGGTTTGGTGGCTCCGGTGCTGCCGCAGTTCGCCGCCAGTTTTGATGTCGGGGTGGCCGCCGCCAGCGTCATCGTCAGTGTGTTTGCCTTCGCCCGGCTGGTGTTCGCGCCCGCCGGCGGGGTGCTGGTTGGTCGCTGGGGCGAGCGCCGCGTCTACCTCACCGGACTGCTGATTGTGGCCGCTTCAACCGGCGCCTGCGCGATGGCGCAGGACTATTGGCAGCTGCTGATCTTCCGCGGCCTTGGCGGCCTGGGCTCCACCATGTTCACGGTTTCGGCCATGGCGCTGATCCTGCGACTGGCCCCGCCGAACGGACGCGGCCGGGTCTCCAGTCTCTACGCGGGCACCTTCCTCATGGGCGGCATCCTGGGACCGGTGGTCGGCGGCCTGCTGGCCGGGTTCGGGCTCCGGATGCCCTTCGTGGTCTATGCCGTGGCCCTGGTTGTGGCGGCCGCCGTCGTCGCCGTCCTGCTGAAGAAGCCGGCGCCCAGGACCGCCGACGACGGACCGGCGCCGGTTGCGATGGACCTGCGCGAGGCGCTATCGGACCCCGGCTATCGCGCCGCCGTCGTCTCCGCTTTCGCCAATGGCTGGGCCACCTTCGGGGTCCGGATGGCGCTGATACCGCTCTTCGCCGCAGCCGTGCTGGGTGCCGGTCCGGCGACCGCGGGCCTGGCGTTGGCCGTCTTCGCCGTCGGCAACGCGATGGCGCTGACCTTCTCCGGCCGCCTCGCGGATACCGTTGGCCGCCGCCCGCTGGTGGTCGCCGGGCTCACCGTTGCCGGGCTTGCCATCGCAGCCATCGGTTTCATCGATTCCGTACCGGCGTTCGTGGCGGCCTCGGTGGTTGCCGGCTTCGGATCCGGGTTGCTGGGGCCGGCACAACAGGCTGCCGTAGGGGACATCATCGGCAGTGACCGCACCGGCGGCAAGGTGCTGGCCGTCTTCCAGATGGGCACCGACGCCGGGGCCATTATCGGGCCGGTCCTGGCCGGCATGCTGGCCGACCGGCTCAACTACGCCTGGGCCTTCGGCGTCACCGGTGCGGTCATGCTGGCCTCCGCCCTGCTCTGGCTGGTGTTCGGCCGGGAGACGCTGGTGAAACCTGTCAAGGAGACCGCGGCGGACTGACCCGCGCCAGCTGGCAACGCCACCAGCAATCGCCGTTTCTGCGCCAGGCTCCCGTCTGTAGCCACGGACCGCGTCCACCGCTAGTCTCTGACCCATGACCGTTGGGGGACGCATTTTCGCGGTGCTGGCCGTGCTGTTCTGGGCCGTGCTGCCCGGCTTCGGGCTGATCGACCTGTCGACCATGTTCATCGAGGGTTCCTTCTTCGCCGAGGTTGCAGCGCTGGAGACGAGCTGGGGCGTCCTCACCACGTTCGCGGTGGCCTTGCCATTCGGCTGGGTGGCATTCCGGCCGCGGGACATCTGGCCGGTCCTTGCCTTGCTCTGGCTGACGACGGCGGCGCTCCTCGTGGGTGCGTTGCTCGGCTTCAGCTTGGGGCCGGTGATCATGGCCGGGGTGCTCGGCGTCATGTCCCTTGGCCTGCTGTGGTCCGCCCGACGCGCCGGCGCCCGGTTTGAGAGGCCCCGGCTGTCAGTGGACTGGCCGCTCCTGGTGCTGGCCGTGTTGGCTCTGCCGTTCTGGGCGGCCTACGCCTGGTACGCGCTCGACGTTTCCCGCACCACCGGATCAGAGCCCGAATACTGGACCATGGGCATCGACCACTGGCCGGTCCAAGGTGCCCTTGGTATCACGTTGGCCGCGGCCAGTTGGCTGCATGCCCTCTGGCCCGAGGCCCGCCCTCTGCTGCGGACCGTGCTCGCTTTCAGCGCGGTATCGCTCGGCATCAGCTGGCTGCTCGGTCCCGAGACAGGAGGCAGCATGGACGTGCAGTGGCTGGCGATCGCCGCGTTGGTCTGGGGCTTGCTCATCGCCCTGCGCACGCCGGGGCCTCCGTCGGAGGCGGGCGGGCAGTCGACGAAGCGTCGGCTGAACCTGCGCTCCACTGCGGCCTAGATTCGCCCCCACCGTCGGGAAACCCTCCCGCTTAAATGCGAATCCCTCCCGCCGGACGTCATGTCCGGCGGGAGGGATCGCCGTCGTGTGGTGTGCTCTGCCCTTGGTAAATGCGCGGCCCTTAGTGAGCGACCTGGCCTTCTAGTTCAGCAGCGCGTCCACGAAGTCTTCGGTTTCGAAGGGGGCCAGGTCGTCGGCGCCTTCACCCAGGCCCACAAGCTTCACCGGCACGCCCAGGCTGCGCTGGATGGCGACGACGATGCCGCCCTTGGCGGTGCCGTCGAGCTTGGTCAGCACGATGCCGGTGATGTTGACGACCTCAGCGAAGACCTTGGCTTGGTTCAGCCCGTTCTGGCCGGTGGTGGCGTCCAGCACCAGCAGGACTTCATCGACCGTGGCCTGCTTTTCGATCACGCGCTTGACCTTGCCGAGTTCGTCCATCAGGCCCACCTTGTTCTGCAGGCGCCCGGCGGTGTCCACCATGACCACGTCGACTTCCTGGTCGATGCCGGCCTTGACCGCCTCAAAGGCGACGGAGGCTGGGTCCGCACCATCGACGTCGGACTTCACCGTGGGAACGCCCACGCGCGAGCCCCAGGTGGCGAGCTGCTCGGCCGCGGCCGCACGGAAGGTATCCGCGGCACCCAGGATCACGTCCTTGTCCTCGGCCACCAGCACGCGGGCCAACTTGCCCACCGTGGTGGTCTTGCCGACGCCGTTGACGCCCACCACCATCATCACCGCGGGGCGGTCGGCGTGGCGCATCACGGCCAGCGACCGGTCCATGGTCGGGTCCACCAGCTTGATCAGTTCCTCGCGCAGCATGGCCTTGACTTGCTCCGGGGTCCGGCTGCCCTCCACCTTCACCCGGTCCTTGAGCGCATCCACTAGTTCCAGTGTGGGCTCCGTGCCGAGGTCGGCCAGCAGCAGGGTCTCTTCGATTTCGTCCCAGACGTCCTCGTCGATTTTGTCGCTGGCAAGCAGCACCAGCAGCCCCTTGCCCAGCGCGTTGTTGGACTTGACCAGCCGGGCGCGCAACCGGGCCAGGCGGCCCTGCACCGGAGCCGGCGTCTCCACCGGAATGGTCTCCAGCGCCGCGGCATCCTCCGGAATTTCGACGCCGGCCGGCAGCGGTTCCTCTTCGGTCGGCACACCGATGGGCGGTGCCGTGCCTGTCGGTCCGCGGGGCGCTTCCAGTGTGTCGGTGCCGCCCCCGGCCGGCGGTGTGGCCGGGTCGTTGGCGTCCCGGGTGGTGGTGTAAGTGCCCGGCGGAGTCTTGCGCCCGCGCAGCAACAGCGTTGCCACGAGGCCGATGACGGCGATGGCGATGACTACGTAGATAATGATCATGGTTGCGTCCACGGGGTCTAGCCTACCGGCCCCCATCGTCCGCCGTGCCGCCGCACCGGAGGACCGTTTACCGTCCGCGGTACACTGCGGGCATGTCCACCAAAAGCGCGGACCGGGGCGGGCCGAAGGCTGCACCTGCCGGTCACGAGCAGGGCTCACCCGCCGGTCCCGAGCAGGGCGCATCGGCCGGTCACGGGCAGGGTGCACCGCCCGGTCATGAAGACGGCGCATCGCGTCTGCCGCCGCGCGCCGAACCGAGCTTGAAAGGCCCGGCCGCAGATCTGCTGCTGCAGGCCGTCCACGGCCATTTTCTTCAATTCGCCGAACTCGCCGGGCCGGCCCGGCGGAACTCCCCGGATGCCGTGCACCAGATGCGCACCGCGACCCGCCGGATGCGCTCGGTATTGCAGGCCTACGGGAAGCTGTTGGACCCGCCGCCCGACCGGCTGCAGGACGAGTTGAAGTGGCTCGCCGGCGAACTGGCTGCCGCCAGGGATGCCGAGGTGCAGGCCGAACGTCTGGGACGGTTGCTGGCTGTGGCCGTTGAGGACCAAGCCGACGGCGAGGCCCGGGCCCACGGGCAGGACAACGGCACCGGCAAGGACGAGCACGACGACGCGCCCGGGACGGACAGTGCCCACGGGAACGCACGCGCGGATCTGGCCCGGCAGGTGGATCGGCAGATGGAGCGGACGGTATTGCCGGGCGCTCCCGGCACAGCGCCTGCCGTCCGCCGTCTGAACAACGAGCTGGCGGAAGGGCTGGACGCCGGTCATCGGCAAGTCGGGCGGGCCCTTAACAGCAAGCGGTACCGCCGGCTGGTGACGGACATCGAGGCCTGGCTTGACCAGCCGCAACTGGCACAACTGGCCTCCAAACCCGCCCGGCAGATTGTGCCCCGGTTGGTGGGCCGGCAACTCAAGCGCCTGCGTGCCGCAGCCAGCTCTGCCCTCGCCGCCCCCGAGGGCACGGAACAGGCCGGAGAAGCCCTGCATGAGGCCCGCAAACGGGCCAAACGGCTGCGTTATGCCGCCGAAGCGGCCGCCGTGCTCTCCCCCGTCGACGCCGCTGACTTGGGCCAGGCGGCCCACGAAATCCAGAGTGTGTTGGGCGAACACCAGGATGCCGTGGTGGCTCGGCAATTGCTTCGTCGGGTGGCGGCCAAGGCAGCCTACGACGGCGAGGATACCTTCCTCTACGGCCGTCTCGACGCCCTCGAACAGTCGGCGGCCCAGGAAGCAGTGTCACAGTTCCAGACGCTCTGGGGCCGCTTCCCGTCGGCCAAACCGAAGAGCTGGGGCAAACCGTGGAAGCCGGCCTGACCGCACACCGCGGCAGAGCCGGCCCGACTGCCATCGGCGGCAGAGCCGGTGGCCTGACCGCCGGCGGCGGCAGATACGGCCTGCCACACCAGGGGACCGTGCCAACCGACGTACCGGCGGATGCCGCGGCGACTGTACGATCAACGCATGAAGCCGTTCCTGCTACTGGCCACGCGGGCCGATGACACCGCAGCCGATGAGGAATATGCGGCCTTCGCCCGGTTCGGCGGTCTGAAGCCGGACCAACTGCGCCGGGTTCGGCTGGAAGCCGGGCCGATGCCGGCCATTAATTTGGACGACTACAGCGGCATCATCCTGGGCGGCAGCCCGTTCACATCCAGCGACGACGACGCGACCAAGTCGGCCGCCCAGCTGCGGGTGGAAGCCGAGCTGGAGCAACTGCTGGACACCGTCGTCGCCCGCGATTATCCGTTCCTGGGAGCCTGCTACGGCGTGGGCACGCTGGGCCGGCACCGCGGTGGCGTGGTGGACCGGCAATACGGTGAGCCGATCGGTGCAGCCCAGGTGATACTGACCGACGCCGGCGCCGCCGATCCCCTGCTGTCCGGCCTGCCGCGGGAATTCAGCGCGTTCGTGGGACACAAGGAAGCCTGTTCCACGTTGCCCGCGGGCGCGGTCCATCTGGCCGCATCCGAGCATTGCCCATACCAAATGTTCCGGCTCCAGAACAACCTCTATGCCACCCAGTTCCACGCCGAATTGGACACCGAAGGCCTGCTGACCCGGATTTGGATCTACCGGGATGCTGGCTACTTTCCGCCGGACCAAGCGGAGACCGTGATGGAGCAGGTGCGGGGCAAGACGGTGACCGTGCCGCAGCGAATCCTGCACAACTTTGTCGCCCGCTACGCCACCGCCTGATGGCACAACTGATCCCACAAAACTGACCCACCCACTGATCACCTACACCGAAGCGAGAAACTGACGTGACTTTGAAAGAGCAGCTGCAGGCCGACGTCGTCGCCCACATGAAGGCCGGGAACAAGACGGCGCTGACCACCGTCCGCAATGTACTGGGCGAGATCACCACCAAGGAAAAGTCCGGGAAGACGCCCGTGGAGCTGGACGATGCCCAGACCACCGCCCTGCTGCAGAAGGAAGCGGCCAAGCGCCGGGATACTGCCCGGATCTACACGGAAGCCGGCGAATCGGAGCGGGCCGCTGCGGAGAGCGCGGAGGCCGAAATCATCGAGGCCTACCTGCCCAAGCCGTTGAGCGAAGCCGAGGTGGCCGAGATCGTGGACAGCACCATCGCCGGCCTCAAGGCCGACGGCGTGGAACTGTCCATGCGGCAGATGGGAGCGGTGATGAAGCCGGTCACCGAGAAGGTTGCCGGCCGCTACGACGGCAAGGCGGTCAGCGAGATGGTCCGCGCGCGGCTGGGCCAGCAGTAACCGCCTGCACGGTTGAGGCGCGCCGCCCCGCATCCTATACGGGTGGCGGGCGTCAGGCAGGTGGCCGGCGTTAGGCGGGATGAGCGGCGTCAGGCGGGATGGCCGGCGTCGAGATCCTTGACGTCACTGAAGGACAAAAGGTCGGTGGCCTCGCCCCCGCGCGTCTGGAGCGGGGACAGCAGGAAACCGGTGTGGTCGCCCAAATCGATCTTTTTCACGACCCTGCCCACCATGACCCGCGCTGCGTCCGCCAACAGCGGAACGTCCTCCGGGCCCGGCTCCCAGTCGCAGCGGGAGAACTTGTCCACCTCGTCACCGGTGGTTTCGCCGAAGAGTTCTGCCAGCGCCCGCTGGCTGCGCGCCAGCACATGCACCGCGAGGACGCCGGCTTCCAACGCCACGGGATGCGTGTGGTTCTGCTGCGAGATGCAGACCAGGAACAGCGCAGGCTTCAGGCTGCACTGCGTGGCGAAGCCGACCAGGCAGCCGGAACGCTCGCCGCCGCCGCCCACCGCGGTGACCACATACATCGGATAGTCGAAGCCCTGAGCGAAGTCGCTCATGGGCTGCTCTGACCGTGCCTGTTTCTGCGCCATGTCCCCATCATGCCGTAAATCACAGCGGCCCTGCCCGATCCTCTCGACGGCGGCGGCCGTCTGGTCCGGCCCCACCCTTCCGGCCCGGTTGGTGCCTTGACGGCCTATCTGGTGCGTGGTTGGGTCGAAATATCCCACCCGACCAACCGATCCTTTTCCATGGCCTTGCACCTTGCACCGGTCCATGAGGGTCACCACCAACAACGGGAGGCATTAATTTGAAGAACGTATTTATTCTGGGACTGACAGATTTCCAGTCCGGCGAACTGCAAACTGTCCGCGGAGCCGAAAACTACACTTTCCACAGCCTGCTGGACTACGACCGACTGGTCGGCGCGCAGGAGATCGATTTCCACGGCTTGCTGGAGGCCGCGCGGCAGCAGTTGCAGGAATTCGACGGCAGTGTGGACGCGATCATCTCCCACTGGGACTTCCCCACCAGCGTCATCGGCCCCATCCTCGCGAAGGAATACGGCATCGCCGCGCCGACGCTGGAGAGCGTGCTCAAGTGTGAGCACAAGTATTGGAGCCGGCTGGAGCAGCAGGCGTCCATCCCCGAGGTCGTTCCGCAGTTTGCCTCCTTTGATCCTTTCGACGACGACGCCTTGCAGCAGATCGACATTCCGTTCCCCTTCTGGGTCAAGCCAGTGAAGGCGCATTCGTCCAACCTCGGATTCGAGATTCGCAGCGAAGAAGACTTCGCCGACGCCATCGGGCAGATCCGGGCGGAGATCGAGCAGGTCGGCGACGCCTTCAACGAGGTCCTGAAGATGGTGGACTTGCCGCCGGAACTGCAGAGCGCCGGCGGCAACACCTGCCTGGCCGAGCAGTTCGTTTCCGGAACCCAGGCCGCTCCGGAAGGCACCATGTTCCGTGGCAAGTACAACGCCCACGGGGTGTTCGACATGCACAAGGATGCCGCCGGGACCAGCTTCGAACGGCTGGACTACCCGGCCAACAGCGTCCCGGAGACCGTCCAGCAGCGCATGATCGACCTGGCCGAGCGGTACCTGCGGCATGTTGGTTTCGACAACGGCTGCTTCAACGCCGAATTCATGTGGGACCAGGCCGAGGACCAACTCTGGTTGATCGAGGTCAACACCCGCATCTCCCAGTCACACAGCGATCTCTTCGCCAAGGTGGACGGGGTATCCAATCACGAGGTTGCCATCGACATTGCGCAGGGCGTCGAACCGTCCATGCCGCACCGCAAGGGCGAATTCGCCGTCGCCTCCCAGTGCATGGTCTTCCACGACGAAGACGCGATCGTGACCAGTGTCCCGGGCGAGCTGGACATAGCCAGGCTGGCCAAGCAGATCCCGCACGCCAATTTCACCCTGCAGGTGCAGGTGGGAGACCGGCTGTCTGAACTGCCCAACCAGGACAGCTACCGCTACGTCGTCGGCATCCTGTATCTGGGCGCCGATGACCGGGACCAGCTGGTGGAACGCTACAACGCGGCGGTCGACTTGCTGCCGTTCGAGTTCGAGCCCGTCCCCGCCGCCTAGTCCCGCTGCCTGTGCCGGGTCGCAGCCACGCGGCCCGGCACACGCGCACCCTGTGCAGACCACACCCGGTGCAGGCACACCAAGTGCAGCGAACAGTCGAGAGGAGCACTGAGCACTGCATGAAAACCATCGAGAACTTTCCGCACACAGTCCGTGCCATCGAAAACGTCTTCATTCCCATGCGCGACGGCACCCGGCTGGCGGCGCGGATCTGGATGCCGGAGGGCGCCGAGCAGCTTCCGGTGCCCGCCATCCTCGAATACATCCCGTACCGCAAGCGGGACAATTCGCGCGGTCGCGACGAACTGAACCATCCCTACATGGCCGGCCACGGCTACATCAGCGTCCGGGTGGACATGCGCGGCAGCGGCGATTCCGACGGCGTGATGACTGATGAATACCGGCCGCAGGAACACGAAGACGCCGAAGACGTGATTGCCTGGCTGGCCGACCAGCCCTGGTGCGACGGCAAGGTGGGGATGATGGGCATCTCCTGGGGCGGATTCAACAGCTTGCAGATGGCCGCACGCCAGCCTCCGGCCTTGAAGGCGATCATCAGCGCCTCGGCTACCGACGACCTGTACGTGGACAACATGCATTACATGGGCGGCTGCCTGCTGGCCGACAACCTCTCCGAGGCCACCGTCATGTTTGCCTTCAACAGCCTGCCGCCGGACCCGGAAATCGTCGGCGAGAGATGGCGCGAGATGTGGCACGAGCGTCTCTCCGGCAGCGGCCTCTGGCTGGAGACCTGGTTGGAGAACCAGACCCGCGGCGAATATTGGAAGCCGGCGTCGGTCTGTGAGGACTATTCGCAGGTGAAGATCCCGGTCATGGCCGTGGGCGGCTGGGCGGACGGCTACACCAACGCCATTTTCCGCCTGATGGAGAACCTGGAAGTGCCGCGCCAAGGACTGATCGGCCCTTGGGGGCACAAGTACCCGCACCTGGGCGTGCCCGGTCCGGCCATCGGCTTCCTGCAGGAGGCGGTGCGCTGGTGGGACCACTGGCTGAAGGACAAGGACACCGGCCTGATGGAAGAGCCCATGGTCCGGGCCTGGATGCAGGACGCGGTCTCCCCCGAACCCTCCTACGAGGACCGCCCCGGCCACTGGGTGGCCGAACCGTCCTGGCCGTCGCCAAACATCGAGAACCAGCGTTGGCAACTGGGCCGTTACGGCCTGTTCCCGGAAGGCTCGCCGGTGGAGCCGGGCGGCGGCGTGGACCTGCTCTCGCCGCTGAGCGTGGGCATGTTCGCCGGCAAGTGGGCGTCCTATGCCGCACTGCCCGATCTGCCCTCCGACCAGCGCGAAGAGGACGGCGGCTCGCTGGTCTACGAGACCGAGCCGCTGGAAGACGATCTTGAAGTCTTCGGCCGGCCGGTCGCCGCGTTTGAAGTCGCCTCGGACAAGCCCGTCGCCCAACTGGTGGTCCGGCTTTCCGACGTGGCGCCGAACGGGGAGGCCACGCGGGTCACCTACGGCCTGCTCAACCTGACGCACCGCGACGGCAGCGAGCAACCGCAGCCGCTGAAACCCGGCGAGCGCTACCGGATCGAGGTCCCGCTCAATGGCTTAGCGCAGTCCTTTCCGGCCGGGCACCGGCTGCGGCTTTCGGTCTCGACGTCGTACTGGCCGCTGGTGTGGCCGGCACCGGAACCGGCGACGGTCACCATCTTCTCCGGCGGCACCTTGGACATCCCGGTGCGCAAGCCGCGGGCCGACGACGGCGAGCTGCGTCCCTTCGCGGAGCCGGAAGCTGCCCCGGAGCTGGCGACCACGCCGCTGAACCCGGGCAACCACCACTGGCGGACCATCCGCGATCTAGAGACCGGCACGTCAACGGTGGAGATCATCAACGACCAGGGCCGGTTCCGGATCGACGAAACCGGCACGGACATCCGGCGGGTGAGCAACGAGTGGTACAGCTCCCGCGGGAACGACGTGAATTCGGTCCGCGGCGAAACCCAGACCATCCGCCGCTACGAACGCGGCGACTGGCGGATCGAGGTGCAGACCCGGACGGTGCTGACCTCGACGCCGACGGATTTCGTGGTGAACGCGCAGCTGGATGCCTACGAGCTGGACGAGGACGAGGGCAATCCCCGCGTCTACTCGCAGAACTGGGAGCGCAGCATTCCCCGGCAGCTGGTCTAAACCTCGCTCAGCTGATCAGGATCTGGGTCGAAGACTCCTTGAGCTTCGAGTTGGCCCAGTGCATCTGGCGCACTGTCTCGGGGTGGCACTTCTGGGCCACCCCGAGCAGATCGGTGTTCTTGATGCCCTGGGCCGCCTGGGCCAGCATTTCCCAGTCGGCGGAGACCCCGGAGGCTTTCATGTAGACCTCCCGCAGGTCGCGCAGCAGCAGCAAGGCGACGTCGCCGCGGCGGCCCAGCATTTCGCTGCCCTTCTCCCGGATCCGTTCGGCCCAGGCCGCCTCGTCCTTCGGTTCCGGGTTCAGGTCCAGCCCGTACTGCCGGCCGATCCCGGCGATCTCTCGCACGTGCTGCTGCGACCAGCGGGCCAGGTCGCGGCCGAGGTGGTAGATCTCGTGGTCCACCTTGTGCCGTTCGGAGACCTGCAGGAGCTCGTGGGCCAGATCGTTTTCGGATCGGTGCAGCTCTTCCAATACCAGGCCGATCCTCATGACAGTCCTCCCCCTCGGGTCGTCTGCAGCTCTTCGTCGACGCCCGCGGTGTCGCCTCCGGCCGTCTGCCGGCCGATCGCACCGACCGGCGCCGAGGCCGTGGTGGTGGGAGCCGGTGCCGGTCCGTCGCCGGCACCCAGTTTCTTGATCCGGGCGGCGGCGGTCTTGTAGATCGGCTGCTTGGACGCGGCGTCCCAGTCGGTGATGGTCAGTTCGTTGGCCGCGCGCCCGGCGCCGTCGGGCTGGTGGCCGCCGTCCGTGTCCCAGTAGCCGTAGTGGAAGGGAAGGAAGAGCACGCCGTCCCGGATGCCGCTGATCCGAACCTGGGCCTCCACGGAACCCCGCGGAGTTGCCACCTCGGCGAGGTCTCCCTCGGCTATGCCGTAGGCGGCCGCGTCGGCCGGCGACATTTCCACCCAGACCTCGGGAGCCGCCGCCTGCAGTTGCGGTGCCCGGCCGGTCTTGGTGCGGGTATGGAAGTGGTAGAGCGTCCGTCCGGTGATCAGTTGCAGCGGGAAGTCCTGGCTGGGCAGCTCGTGCGGCGGCAGGTAGTCCGCGGCCTTGAGCAGCGCCTTGCCGTTCGGGTTCAGCGCCTTGTACTCGTCCGGCTCCAGCGGGGCGCCGGTGAGCAGGTCCCGGCCGTAGCTTTCGCAGTAGTCCGGCGCGCTCCAGAACTTGCCGTCCGCATAAATCCGTTCGGTGCCGTCCGGGTTGTCCTCGTTGCAGGGCCACTGGATGCCCGAGGCACCGCGCAGCTTCTGGTAGGTGATGCCGGTGTAGTCGCACGGCCGGCCGCGCGTGCACTCCTTCCATGCTTCGAAGGCCGATTCCGGGTCGTGCCATTTCACCAGCGGGCCGCCGTCCTTGTCCCGCAGGTCCAGCCGCCGGGCGTAGTCCAGGAAAATGTCCAGGTCCGGTTTGGCCTCCCCCGGCGGATCCACCGCCTTCTCCGACAGGTGGACGGTCCGATCAACGTTGGTGAAGGTGCCGGTCTTCTCGCCCCAGGTCGCCGCGGGAAGTACCACGTCCGCCAGTTGCGCGGTCTCGGAGAGGAAAAGGTCCTGCACCACCAGGAACAACCGCTCCTGTTCCAAGATCGAGCGGATGCGCCGCAGCTCCGGCAGCGACACGGCAGGATTGGTTCCGCTCACCCAGAGCATCCTGATGGAACCGTCCTCCACGTAGCGCATCATCTGCATCACATGCGTGGGCGGCGACATGTGCGGGATGGCCATCGGGTCCACGTTCCACACCCGGGCCAGGTCCTTGACGTGCTCGTCGTTGGACCAGTTGCGGAAAGCGGGGAAATCGCCGTCGGCGCCGCATTCGCGGGTGTTCTGCGCCGTCGGCTGGCCGTTCATCTGCAGGATGCCGCAGCCGGGTTTGCCCAGCATCCCGCGGACGATGTTGATGTTGTTGACCTGGACGGCGGCCGCGGTGGCCTGGTTGGACTGGTAGAAGCCCTGGAGCACCGTGGAAAACAGCCGCTCGGCGCGGCCGAGGATCCGCGCGGCTTCGCGGATCTTCTCAACCGGGACGTCGCAGATGTCCGCCGCGAGCTCCGGCGGGTACTCCTTCACCCGCTGTTCCAGCTCCTCGTAGCCCACGGCATGGGCCTGGACGTACTCGTGGTCCACCCAATCGTTGTCGATGATCTCGTGCAACAGGCCGTTCATCAGCGCCACGTTGGTGCCCGGCCGGGGCGCCAGGTGCACGGTTGCGGCCTTCGCCACCGGCGTGGACCGCGGATCGATACAGACGATTTTCGGCGGGTTGGGGCCGGCCAGCCGGTCCAGCACCCGGGACCACAGCACCACCTGGGTCTCCGCCATGTTGTGCCCGTACAGCGCGATGACGTCCGCGTGGTCAATGTCCGTGTAGGAACCGGGCTGGCCGTCGCAGCCAAAGGACGCCTTCAGCGCGGCAGCGGCCGTTGCCGTACACAGCCGGGTGTTGCCGTCCACGTGGCTGGTGCCCAGCCCGCCATGGGCCACCAGGCCCAGCGTGTAGTACTCCTCGGCGAACAGCTGGCCCGTGGTGTAGAAGCCGATCGCGCTGCCGCCCTGTTCGTCCAGCAGCTCCTTGGTCCGGCCCACCACCCGGTCCATGGCGGTGTCCCAGTCGGTTTCGACCAGCTTGCCGTTCTCCCGGATGAGCGGCTTGGTCAACCGGTCCGGTGACCCGTTCGCCTGCCAGCCGTAGAGGTCCTTGGGTCCCAGCCGCCCGTGGTTGACCCGGTCCGTGGCCCGTCCGCGGACGCCGGCCATCCGGCCATCCTTGACCGCAATGTCCAGGGCGTCCCCGTTTGAGTGCAGGATGGAGGCGGTCTGCACCCATCGGTCCACGTCGGCCGGGTCCAGCCCGTCCTGCAAATACATGTCCACCCGCACGGGCCAGTCCTGACCCGCGGCGTACGGGGTCCGTGTCCCCCATGGTTCGGCGATCCGGTCTATGCGGGTCATGATGCCTCCGGTTGCTCCGCGGTGTCGGGGGAACTGATTTTTTAGGAACGACGCCGATCCGCGACTGCAGAGAAGTCCGGCAGGTGGCTTTCGGTCACCGGCTGGATTCCGGTGACCGTGGCGAATCCGGCGGCCAGCAGCGCGAAGTCACTCTCCGGCGGTGCCAGCTCTTGGCTGTCCGCGATGGCCAAACGGAGATGGTCTTCGCCCCGTTCGGCCACCGTGGTTTGAACGATGCCGAACTCGGCCAGCGTCGCGGTCCGAAATTCGGGCAGCTGCGATCCGTCGACGTTCGGCACATTGAGGTTCAAGACGGTGCCAACCCGCTGGTCCATCAGGTACGGCAGCAATCCGGTGGCCAGCAGTGCCGCGGTATCCCAGTTCAACTGTTCCGGGTTCAGGCCGGTGTCCAGCGAGACTGCCATGCCGCGTCCGCCGTTCACCCCGGCGGTCAGCGCGGCGCCAACCGTGCCCGAGTGCAGGATCACCCGGCCCACGTTCGCCCCGCGGTTGACACCGGAGAGCACCAGGTCCGGCCGGTCGCCAAAGGCGCCGTGCGTGGCGATCATGGAGATGAATCCGGGGGTGCCGTGCACGGCAAAGGCCGGTATGGACTCGAGCCCTTCCAGCGTCCGCTGCTCAACCCGGATCCGGCCCTCGTCTTCCCAGGCCGTGATGGACGCGCTGCTGCCGCTGGCTTCGGTGACCGGGGCCGCGATGGTCACGTTCAGGCCGGCCTCCAAGGCGCCAGCGGCCAAGGCGTGCAGCCCCGGGGAGTCGATGCCGTCGTCGTTGGTGATCAGGACCATCTTCGGCGTCTTCATTGCTTCCACACCTTTCGGGCCAGTTCGTCCGGGCTGGTCTGCTGGGCCGCGGTCGGCTCGTCGGCCCGATGCGCCGAGACGGTCACCAGCTTGGTCAGGTTGCGGATGGCGCCCTCCTCGCCGGTGCCCAGGCCGTGGCGGGTGACGTTCAGCGCGCCGGCGGCGGTGCCCAGCACCACCGCCTCGTGCATGGTCCCGCCGTCGGCCAGCGTTGCTGCGACGCCCGCGGTGAGCGAATCGCCCGCGCCGTGGGTGTCCACGCTCTGCATCTCGGGCACCCGGATCTCGCTGATTTCGCCTTCGTGCAGCATCAGCGACGGCAAGTGCGCCCGGGTGACAATCACCGTGCCGGCGCCTTCCTTGTGCAGGGCGCGCATGGCCTCGATAATCGCCTCGGGCTCGTCCGAGGAGGCGCGCCCGCTGCCCGTGAGTTCGTCGTCGGCAATCTTAGCCACGCTGACGCCGCCGGCGAGCGCTGCGGTGAGCCGTTCACCGGTCAAGTCGGTGATCACCCGGCAGCCCGCGGTGCCCAGATCGGCGGCAAGTCTCCGGTAGACGTCGGACGGGACGGCGTCTTCGCGGACCGCTCCGCTGAGGATCACGGTGCCGGCTTCCATGCCGGCCTTCAGGGTCTGCCCGTAGAGTTCGTCCAGGTCGTGACGGGTCAGCTTTTCTCCCGGGTTCTCGGCCACCAATTCTCGCTCGCCGGCCCGCCGGTCGTGGATGTAGGCCCCGCTGCTGCCCTGCCCCTCCACCGGTATCACTTCGACGCCTTCATCCTCGATGAGATGCCGGATCACGCTGCCGGTTTCACCGGCGAAGACGGCGCACATGGTGACGGACGCACCAAGCCCGGTCAGCATCCGCGCCTGCCAGACGCCTTGTCCGCCAGCGTGCAGGTGAATATCGGGGCGGCCGTCAACATCCTCCACCGTCACGGTCAGTCCGGGCGACGGGGCGAAAATAACTACCGAACCCATCGTGCACCTCGATCCAAGCGGCTTGTCCGGCTGATCGTCATGCCTGCCTCCTTTGCTCGGGCAGTTAGCACGGCAACGCCGCTGCCCGGTATCCGTCTGCAGTGGTCCTTGGTTTCGACACTAACGCCGGTCGGCTCACCGGACAATGGGCGAACCGCCCGGTGGTCGACGAAGCGAGCCCCAGCGAACCGCGTGGTGGTCGACGAAGCGAGCGCCAGCGGGCGCGTGAAGACCCGCGTGGAGACCGGAGCCGCAGCCCGGAAAACCGTGCCGGCCTGCCCGTCGCTATTCCGGCGTCGCCCCGGCGAGCACCTGGTCGACGATGTCGCGGACCCGATCCTCCGCAATGATCTTGAAATGTCCGGTGGTTTCCAGCCGGATGTTCACGCCGCCTTCCAACCGGCAGCCACCGGGAATGTGCGGGTCGAACGCGCTGTAAACGGACACAATCCGGTGGTTGACGTCCAGATTCGCCAGCAGCTGCCGCAGCACGCGGTTCTTCGGCGAGAACGCCCGGACCATCGGCGTCACCGCGAACGTGGCGTAGCGGGAACCGGAAAAGGGGGTCCCAATCGCCACCATTTGCTGCACGCGGCCGGCGGACTCCGCCGTCGTCATCACGAATTTGCCGATCAGCCCGCCCTTGCTGTGCGCAATGATCGTCACGTTCTGCAGATCGTGCCGGCGCAGGTAGTCCCCCACGATGCCGGCCGTCCGCGCAATGCTGCCGACGTTGTAGCCCAGCGGCTCGACCACGTGCACCGGATGCCCGCGGCCGTGGACGTGCTCAATCAACGGGCGCATGAACTTCCAGGACTCGTAGATGCCTGGAATAACGACGACGGGGCTCGCCCCGTGCGCGGCGTCCTCCCGGTACTGTGCCGGGTCGGCCCGAGCGAGGACTCCACGGACCTGCTGGTATCCGACGTAGGCGTAGTCCAGCAGCCAGCCCCCGCCCAGCCGCAGGGTGCGCAGCAGCTTGTTCACGGCCGGCCGCTTGTTCACGGCCGGTCGCCGACAGCGGCATCGCCGCCTGGCGCGGCCGGTGCAAGGCAAAGCCGGGCGACAGGCCCCGGTGAACGGAACATCATCACGTGTGCCTCGCCGGCGATGCTGTCCAGTGTGGCGTCCGGGCAGGCGTCAACCAGTTCCCGGCACCAGTCCAGCGGCACGATCGGATCCTTCACACCGCGGACAATCCGCACCGGCACCTGCACTCCGGCGATCCGGTGCTCCAGTTTTTGGCCCAGCATCGCCGGTAGCGTCTTCAGGTACCAGCGCGGCCCGCAGCGCGCGTAGTCGGTGAATTCGATGAAGTCCACGATCAGCGGTTCGCGGAACGAGTCCTGAAACAGCCGCAGGCTGTGCTGCCAGGCGGTACGCTCCCGGCGGTTGGCCGTGGGCGCCAGCAGCACCAGCGCGGTGGCGGCGTCCGGGTAGTGCAGGGCCAGTTCGACGACGACCTGGCAGCCCATCGAGTGGCCCACCAGCACGGCGGGGCCGATGCCCAGCCGTTCCATGGCGCCGTTGACCAATCGGGCATAGTCCACCAGCCCAAGGGCCCGCTCCGGTTTGGCGGTGCCGCCGTGGCCGGGCAAATCCACCCGGTGCACGGTGCCGTGCCGGGCGAGTTCAGCCGCGAGCGGTTCAAAGTAGCGCGCGGAGACGCCGATGCCGTGGACCAGCACGAACTCCGCGGGGCCGGAACCGACGGTCCTGATGCGCAGCCGGCAGCCGTCGATGGTCAGCAGCTGCCGTATTTCTCCCGGAATCTTCCCCATCGCTTGCCTTCCTGTTTCAGTCGACCAAAGCCTTTGCGTGTTCCAACCGCTGCGAGATCACGGTGGTGACGCCGTCGCCGCGCATGGTCACACCGTACAGCGCATCGGCCACCTCCATGGTGCGCTTCTGGTGCGTGATCACAATCAGCTGGCTGGACTCGCGCAGCTCCTCGAAAATGGTGATCAGGCGGCCCAGGTTGGTATCGTCCAGCGCGGCTTCCACCTCGTCCATCACATAGAACGGCGACGGGCGGGCCTTGAAAATCGCGACCAGCAGCGCCACCGCGGTCAGCGAGCGTTCGCCGCCGGAAAGCAGGGACAGACGCTTGATCTTCTTGCCGGCCGGCCGGGCCTCCACCTCGATGCCCGTGTTGAGCATGTCCTCCGGGTCGGTGAGCACCAGCCGGCCCTCGCCGCCCGGGAACAAGCGGCCGAACACCCGCTCGAACTGCACGGCGGTGTCGCGGTAGGCCTCGGTGAAGACCTGTTCCACCCGCTCGTCGACTTCCTTGATGATGTCCAGCAGGTCCTTTCGCGTGGCCTTCAGGTCCTCCAGCTGGGTGCTCAGGAACTGGTGCCGTTCCTCCAGCGCTGCGAACTCCTCCAGCGCCAGCGGGTTAACCTTGCCCAGCGCCGCCAGGTCCCGCTCGGCCTTCTTGAGCCGCTTCTGCTGCTCCTCGCGCACGAACGGAACGCCCTCGACGACGGCGTTGCCTTCCTCGTCCACCGCGGCCCGCAGCGCGGCCCATTTGTCGTTCGATGCCGCAGTGGCGACGGGTACCGGCTGGTCCGGCCCGTACTCGGCAATCAGATGGTCCGGCGTCAGGCCCAACTCTTCGATGGACCGGGTCTGCAGGGCCTCGATTTTCAGCCGCTGCTGG
Source organism: Arthrobacter sp. Dra40 (assembly GCF_059091905.1). Classification (NCBI taxonomy): domain Bacteria; kingdom Bacillati; phylum Actinomycetota; class Actinomycetes; order Micrococcales; family Micrococcaceae; genus Arthrobacter; species Arthrobacter sp. Dra40. Next base: position 9,700 of record NZ_JBNHHB010000016.1, on the reverse strand, counting down.
GCCCGGGCCAGTTCATCGCGGTGCACGGTGTCGGTCAGCTCGCGCAACTCGGCGGCGAGCGCATCGGTGGACGAGCGGACGGTGGATAGCTCCGCCTCCCACGCAGCGCGCACCTCTTCGGCATCGTCGCGTTCACGTTCGGCCAGGTCTACCGAGACGTCCAGCCAGGCCAGCGCCTGCTGTGCTCCTTGGGCCACGGCGGCGGCCTTGGCTGCCTGCAGCCGGCGCTTGCGGGCGCGCTCCGCCGCCTGCGCCCGGGCATGGCGTTCGGTCGCTGCTGCGCGTTCCAGCGAGGCCGCCCGGTTGCCGATGGCCGTCAGCTGTTCCTCGCCCGAGCGCAGCGCCAGCCGGGCTTCCATTTCCACCTGGCGTGCCTGGGTTGCCGCTGCGGCGAGCTCATCCCGCTTGTCGGTGGACGGTTCGGCTTCAGCCGGAACGTCCTCTGCAGCCTGTGCTGCGCCCAGGCGTTCGGTGATTTCGGCCAGCTTCTGCTGCTCGATCACGATGTTGGCCTCGGCGGCCGCCACCAGCTTGGCCAGCCGCTCGCTCTCGCCGGTGGCTGACCGCAGGGCGGAGCCGAGCTGTCCCAGCCGTTCGGCGACGGCTGCCAGCCGGGCGTCGGATTCGTGCAGCTGTTCCAGGGTTGCGTCGGCGCGCAGCTTGGCCTCGTCCCGGCGCGAGGTAGCGCCGGCGATCGCGAACTTGGCCCGTTCAGCGCGGGCCGTGGCAGCTTCCAGCCGCTGCGCGGTCTCGTCCACGGCTGCCTGGACTTCCAGCAGGCTGGGGCCGCCGGCGGAACCGCCCCGCGCGGAGCAGGACGTGAAGAGGTCGCCCTCGCGGGTGACGGCGGTCAGCGCCGGGTCGGCCGCAATCACGCGGGCGGCGGTCTGGAGGTCTTCAACCACGACGACGGCGGCCAGCAGCGCGCGGACGGCACCCTCGACACCCTGCTTGGCCTGAACCAAACTGTTCGCCGGGATCGCCCCCGCCGGGGTCCCCACGCGGTCGCCGGCGCCGGTGGTCGATGGAGGCGCGCCAGCGCCGAGTAGAGACCGGTCGACCACCGGGGACCGGTCGCCGGCGATGAGCAGGTCCACTTGGCCGGCGTCGTCGGCCTTCAGCAGTTCCAGCGCACGGACGGCGGCGTCCGAGTCGGCAACGGCAATGGCTTCCGCCACCGGCCCCAGGGCGGCGGCAATGGCAGCCTCGTAGCCGGGCTCCACGCTGATGAGGTCCGCCAGCGGGGCGAGCACGCCGTCGGTTTCGGAGGCCAGCAGCGTCTCGCTGCCGTCCCGCCGGTTCAGCCCGACTTCAAGTGCTTCCTTGCGGGCAGTCAGGGCGTGGCGCTCCCGTTCGGCCTCGCGTTCGTCGGCCCGCAGTTGCTCCAGTTCCGCTTCGATCTCGGCCAGTTCGTCGCTGGCCTCCTCATAGGCCGCGTCGAGGCCTTCTTCGCCCTCTTCCACCCCGGCCGCCTGGGACTCGAGCGCGGTGAACTCCGCCTGGGCGTGGCGACGGCGTTCCTCCCCCTCGGTGATCGACGCGCGGAGCCGGCCCAGCTCTGCCTCGGCAGACTCCACCCGGGAGCGTGCCGCCCCCACCTGGCCGGCCAGCTTGGCCAGCCCTTCGCGGCGGTCGGCTGCGGCCCGCAGAATGTTGGTCAGCCGCTTCTCTTCGTCCTGCGCCGCCCGTTCCGCCGCGGCGCGCGCTTCGATCGCGTCGTCCAATACCTCACGGCGGTCCTCGAGCTCGAACTCCAGCTCGGCCTGCTCCTCGCGGACCTCGGCGGCCTGCTGCTCCAAAATCTCCGGGTCCCGCCCGCTGTCCGGTTCCTGGTCGGCGGAGCCGAGCAGCCGCCGTCGTTCATTGGCAAGGCTGGCGAGGGCGCGGAAGCGTTCTCGGGTGGACGAGAGCTGGTACCAGCTGTCCCGCGCGGCATTGAGTCTGGGCGTAGCCTCGGCCGCCAGCCGCTCCAGTTCGGCCAGCCGGCTGCGGCCCGACGCGAGGGTCGTCTCCACCTCGGCCTGCCGCGTTTTCAGCGCAGCCTCATCGGCCACCTCCTGTTCCAGGGAGGTGCTGAGTTCCACCAGCTCGTCCGCCAGCAGCCGGGCGCGGGCATCCCGGACTTCGAACTGCACCTGCTGGGCCCGGCGGGCCACCTCGGCCTGCTTGCCCAGCGGGGTCAGCTGGCGGCGGATTTCTCCGGTGAGGTCGGTGAGCCGCTGCAGGTTCGCCTGCATGGACTCCAGCTTGCGGACCGTCTTTTCCTTGCGGCGGCGGTGCTTGAGGATGCCTGCGGCTTCCTCCACGAAGCCGCGGCGGTCCTCCGGGGTGGCGTGCAGGACCTTGTCCAGCTGGCCCTGGCCGACGATCACGTGCATCTCCCGGCCGAGCCCGGAGTCGGAAAGCAGTTCCTGGATGTCCAGCAGCCGGCAACTGCTGCCGTTGATGGCGTATTCGGAGCCGCCGGTGCGGAACAGGGTACGGGAAATGGTGACTTCGGAGTATTCGATCGGCAGGGCGCCGTCGCTATTGTCGATGGTCAGCGACACATGCGCGCGGCCCAGCGGGGGCCGGCCCGCGGTGCCGGCGAAGATCACGTCCTCCATCTTGCCGCCGCGCAGGGTTTTGGCGCCCTGCTCCCCCATCACCCACGCGAGGGCGTCCACCACATTGGATTTGCCCGACCCGTTCGGACCGACGACAGCGGTGACGCCGGGCTCGAAGTCGAAGGTCGTTGCCGACGCAAAAGACTTAAAGCCCCGCACAGTCAGAGATTTAAGATGCACGTTGTGTCTCCCGCGGCGGACATTTCCTTGCAACAATCTACCGTGTCCACCGCGTATTCCCCGGCGCCACGACCTTGTCCCGCTGGCCAAACAGGTGTAGTACCTAGCGGAAGGTGGCCGGTCTGAACCGGCCGCGGAGAACTTAGTCCAGGCCCTTGTCCGGATAGAGGTGAAGCCTCCCGTGTCAGATCCAGTCAGCTTCCCGGGGCAGCGTATTGCCGCCATTGTTCCCTGCCACAACGAAGAACAGACAGTTGCCGCAGTGGTCCGGGATCTACGGCTGGCAGTCCCGGGGATAACGGTCTACGTCTATGACAACAACAGTTCCGACCGCACCGCGGAACTGGCGAGGGCGGCCGGAGCGATCGTCCGGTTCGAATCGCGCAAGGGCAAGGGCAACGTGCTCCGGCGCGCATTTGCCGACATCGACGCGGACATCTACGTCACGATCGACGGCGACGACACGTACGAGGCGGCGGCCTTGCCACGCATGATCGAAGCCCTGTTGGACGGTCCGTACGATCACGTGCTGGGTGTTCGTTCCTCGGGAGAAGCCGGGTCCTACCGGCCGGGACACGAACTGGGCAACCGGATGTTCAACCGGGTGGTGAGTCTCCTTTTCCGCTCCCAGGTTTCCGACATGTTGTCGGGGTACCGGGTGTTTTCCCGCCGCTTCGTCAAGTCGTTCCCTGCCCTATCCAAGAAATTCGAGATCGAAACCGAACTCACGGTGCACATGACCTCGCTGCGCCTGCCGCAGGTCGAGGTCGAGGTCGGATTCGGTGAACGGCCCGAGGGCAGCGAAAGCAAACTCCATACCTACACCGATGGCTTCAAGATCCTCTATCTCATAGTGCAACTCGTCCGCCACGAACGGCCGGCCCTTTTCCACGGCATCATCGCCGCAGCGCTGGCACTGGTCTCGCTTGGGCTGGGGCTTCCCGTGGTGCTCGAATATTTTGAAACCGGCTTCGTGCCCCGCTTCCCGACGGCGATCCTAGCTGCCGCTTTCATGGGGCTGGCGGTTCTGGTGGGCTGCATCGGCATCATCCTCGACGGCCTGAAGCGAGGACGGCGTGAAGCAGCCCGGTTGGCCTATCTGCGCCTGGATCCGCCGCCGCACCCGCAGGATGCAGATGTGGTGCCGCCGAACGCCGAAAAAGTGCGTTTCGACGGGACGAAAAAGTGACGGGTTCATCCGCCAGCCCGCCCCGGAGCGACCCTAACAGCCCGCTCGGCGTGCGCGCCGCGTGGACTGCCCCGGACTACTGGTGGCTTTCAGTTGTGGGCGTCGCCGCTCTTGTGGCGACCGCTTTTCTGTGGGTGGCGAACCGGCCGGGACGCATGACAAACGATTCAGCTCATCAGCTCAAGCAGGTCCTCGGCCGGATCCCGCTGGACGACTGGCACCCCGCCATCATGACGGTCAGCTGGACGGGCCTGTACCGGCTGACCGGCGAAATCAGCTCGATGGTGCTGGTGCAGCTCGGATTGGTGTTCACGGCGGCGCTGCTGCTGGCGATCTACCTGCACGATCTCACCCGCAGCCGGCTCGTATCCGCGCTGGCCCTCGCAGTTCCCCTGCTGCCGTTCACCATCACGTTCCTCGGTGTGCTGTGGAAGGACGTGCAGATGATGATCGCGTTCTTTGTGGGCACGGTCCTGATCTTGCTGGCCGAGCGTTTCTCCTCAATTCGGTACCCGCTTCTCGCCCTGTCCCTGCTCTTCCTGTTCTATGGGGCCATGGTCCGCAAGAACGCGTTCTTTGCGATCCTTCCCCTGGTCTTCCTGCTCTACCGGACGTGGCGGAATGGTTCGCCGGGGCTCCGCGAATGGCTGACCTCGAACCGGAGGCGCTTGCTGGGCGGCTACGCGGCAGCGGCGGTCACGTTCCTGGTGCTGTTGCTGGGTGTCGGGTCCGCGTTCAACGCCGCTTTCCAGCCGAAACCAACCGGCCAGCTATCCCAAGTCTTCCTCGACGACATCATCTTCACCGTGCCTGCACAGGAGATTCGGGCCGCAGATATCCCCCAGGAATTGGAAGACAAGTTGCTCCACGCCCGCGATGTCTGCCAGTCCAAAGACGTGATCTGGGATGCCTACTGGAAGTGCTATGGCCGCGGGGCAACGGGCCAGCAGTTCGAACCGATCGCTCATCAGTCGGAAGTACGCGGCCTCTGGTTGAGCGATGTGGTCACCCATCCGGTCCGGTATGCCTACTATCGCGCGCAAACCTACGCCCGGTTCCTGTTCGTCGGCAAAAGCGAGTATGCGCCGGTCACGGCGGGCCGGCACGCCGTCCCCGCCGAATACCACGTACAACCCACCAAAGCGGACAACATCTTGTCCGACTATGTAGTGGAAGTGGGTGCGAAAACGTTCCCTTGGTTTTTCAGGGCGTGGTTCTGGCTGGCTGCGGCCGCAGCCATCATCTTGCTACTCCCGAAGGCGGGATATCTCCGGCCCCAGATCGCGGCGCTCGGCTGGTCGGCGATTCTTTACCTTCTCGGTTACATCCCGATTGTCCCGGCCTCTGATTTCCGATACAGCTATTGGCCCGCCATCGCCTGCACACTGGCCGGGGTTCTCTTCCTTGCGGACCGGCGCTTGAAGGTTGATAAATAACCCGGGGCGGAGCGGTAGCAGAGACAATTGCCACAAACCAATGCCTTTGTCCGTATGTGCGGAACGTCGGCGCGGGGTGCATAGTTAAGACTTCGGGTGCCCATACCGGCTTCTCCGTGTACAGGTGACCGTCCCCGACAGACGAATAAAGGCTGGATATTGATCGGTAACGCGACGTTTCGACATGACAACGCGGCTTTGCTGGCCGTCTCGAGCGTGGAGGCGCCGGTAGCCGTCAGTTCCGCCGAGTTCGATGAGCGCCTCGCCCCCAGCCTGAAGCGCCTGAAGCTCTCCCGGAAGCTGCTGGAACGTGTTGCCGGCGTGACTGAGCGCCGCTGGTGGTCGCCCGGTTCATCGTTCGACGACGCCGCCATCGAAGCCGGTGCCAAGGCCATGGCCGAAGCCGGCGTGGAGCCGGAGCAGATCGGCTTGCTGATCAACACGTCCGTGACACGCAGGAACCTGGAACCGTCGGTCGCCGTGAAGATTCACCACGGCCTGGGCCTGCCGTCGTCGGCCATGAATTTCGACCTGGCCAACGCCTGCCTGGGCTTCGTCAACGGCATCACCCTGGCCGCCAATATGATCGACTCCGGACAGCTCAAATATGCGTTGATCGTCGCCGGAGAGGATGCGCAGCCCACCCAGGAAACCACTTTCGAACGGCTGAACCATCCGGATTCCACCCGCGCCGACTACCTGCGCGAGTTCGCCACGCTGACGTTGGGCTCGGGGGCCGCCGCAGCGGTGATCGGCCCCGCCGACGTCCACCCCGAATCACACCGGATCCTCGGCGGCGTCTCCCGTGCCGGCACCGAGCACCACGAACTGTGCGTCGGCGGGCCGGCCGGCATGTTCACGGACACCAAGGGCCTGTTGGAGAACGGGCTGGAATTGGTGGTCAGCGCCTGGCACGAGGCCCACCGCGACGGGTGGAACTGGACCGCGATGGACCGGTACGTCACGCACCAGGTCTCCACCTCCTACACCAACGCGATCATCAAGGCTGTCGACCTGGTCCGCGAGCGCGTTCCGATCACGTTCCCGAAGTGGGGCAACGTGGGGCCGGCCTCGCTGCCGATGACGCTGGCCCAGGAGTCGCAGACCCTGAACAGCGGGGACCGGGTGCTCTGCATGGGAGTGGGCTCCGGCCTGAACACCACCATGATGGAGATTGCGTGGTAGACAACACCCTCTGGCCCGGAGTGGACCCGGCCTGGTCCCGTCGCGTCCGCGTCCCCTCCACCGCCGCGGTGGATCCGGCCGGCAGCGCCCACACCTGGCACCTGCTGGACAACGGCCCGCAGCTGGCCGAACGCGGAATCGAGCCGGCCGGCACCCTGCTCTGCGTGCACGGCAACCCGACCTGGTCCTACCTCTGGCGCACCCTGCTGGCCGCAGCCGGGGACGCCGCGGCGCCGTGGCGCGTGGTCGCCGTCGACCAGCTGGACATGGGGTTCTCCGAGCGCACCCGGTGTTTCCGCCGGCTTGAAGACCGGATCACGGACTTGGGCGACCTGACCGCCGAACTCGGCATCACCGGTCCCGTCGTTACCGTCGGCCACGACTGGGGCGGCGTGATCTCACTGGGCTGGGCCACCCGGCACCGCGGCCAGCTCGCCGGCGTCGTGCTGACCAACACCGCCGTCCATCCCGCCGGCTTCGGCCTCCCCGCCCCGCTGAAACTCGCCCTGCACCCGGCCGTCCATCAGTGGGGCACGACGACGTCGGCCGCCTTCCTGCGCGTCACCCACTCCTTGGCGCATCCTCCTTTGGAAAAGGACGTCAGGGATGCGTTCATGGCACCATACCGGCACGCCGCCCGGCGCACCGGCGTGGGCAACTTCGTGGCGGACATCCCGGCCGACGAGAGCACGCCCAGCTGGAGCACGCTGAACGAGGTGGCCGAGGGCATCCGGGATCTGGACGTGCCGGCCCTGATCATGTGGGGCCCCAAGGACCCGGTCTTCTCCGACCGCTACCTGCGCGACCTGATGGACCGGCTGCCGCAGGCGGACGTGCACCGCTTCGAGGGCGCCGGCCACCTGCTCCCCGAAGACCGAGACATCGCCACCCCCCTCTACACTTGGCTGACCGATACCGGTGATCGACCAAAGGCCGCCAGGCCTGCGCGGAGACCCGTGGAGACCCGCGGTGAGCCCTTCCGCCCGATGCTCGCCGAACTGCACGAACGCCGCGCAGACAACTCCCCCGCCGTCGTCGACATGGCGCCCCTGGCCGCCCCCGGCGCCGGGCCGCGGACGCTGACCTGGGCCGAGCTCGCCGGACAGGTGGACCTCCTGGCCGACGGACTCGCCGGGATCGGCGTCAAGGCCGGCGACCGGATCAACCTGCTGGTGCCTCCGGGCATCGAGTTGACCAGCCTGATTTACGCCTGCCTGAAGCTCGGCGCCGTCATCGTGGTGGCCGACGCCGGGCTCGGCCCGGCCGGGCTCAGCCGCGCCATCAAGGGTGCCGGTCCCAAGTTCATTGTCGGCATCGAGCGCGCCTTCGTTGCCGCCCGGCTGTTCAACTGGCCGGGCCAGCGCATCAGCGTCGCCGAGATGGGCCAGGCCAAGCGCAAGCTCTACGGAATCGCCCACACCGTACCCGAGCTGGTGGAAGCCGCCGCGGCCGGCTCGGCCATCGAAGCCCCGGCGGTCGACCAAGCGAGCACCCCGGCGGTCGGCCAAGCGAGCGCCAGCGAGCGCGTGGAGGCCCACGTGAAGACCCGCACCGCGGCAACTGCCCCGAACCCCGACGACGACGCCGCCATCCTCTTCACATCCGGCTCCACCGGTCCGGCCAAGGGCGTGGTCTACACGCACCGGCAGCTGGCCGCCATGCGGGACACTCTGAAGCACACTTACGGGCTGGAGGCCGGTACGTCGCTGGTGGCCGGCTTCGCGCCGTTCGCCCTGCTGGGCCCGGCCCTCGGCGCCACCTCGGTCACTCCGGACATGGACGTCACCGCGCCGAAGACGCTCACCGCAGCCGCCCTGGCCGACGCCGCCGCCGCGGTGGACGCCACAGCCGTGTTCGCCTCGCCGGCCGCGCTGACCAATGTCTTGGCCACAGCCGACGGACTGACCGACGAGCACCGTGTGGCGCTCTCCAGCGTTGAGCTACTGCTCTCTGCCGGCGCCCCGATTCCGGAACCGTTGCTGGCCAAGGTTCAGTCGCTGGTGCCGGCCGCAACCCTGCACACCCCCTACGGGATGACCGAGGCACTGCCGGTCACGGACATCAGCCTTGACGGCATCCGCGCTGCCGGTTCCGGCAACGGCGTCTGCGTCGGTACCCCGGTTTCCGGCGCCAAGGTGGCCATTGCCGCGGTGGCTCCGGACGGCAGCGTCTCCGATCGGCCGTCCACCGACCCCGGCGTCACCGGCGAAATCCTGGTCAGCGCCCCGCATGTGAAGGACCGCTACGACCGCCTCTGGATCACCCAGCAGCACAGCGCGTCCGTGCCCGGCTGGCACCGCACCGGCGACGTGGGCCATCTGGACGCCGAGGGTCGGCTCTGGGTGGAAGGCCGGCTGGCGCACATCATCACCACTGCTTCCGGCGTCGCCACTCCCGTGGCCGCCGAGCAGGCGGCAGAAACGCACGACGGCGTCCGGCTGGCTGCCGTCGTCGGCGTCGGTCCGTCGGGCGCCCAGGTTCCCGTTGCGGTGGTGGAAACGCTTCCACCGTCCGCCAGACCGGGCACCGCGCCGCGTGCGCTTGGCGAGCAGGTGCGCACCGCCGTGGCACGCTCTACTGAATTGGATCTGGCGGCGGTGCTGGTGGTGCCCGAACTGCCCACGGACATCCGGCACAACTCGAAGATCGACCGGGCCCGGCTGGCGGAATGGGCGGCCAAGTCGCTGGCCGGCGGACGGATTACCAAGCCATGAGCAACAACAAGCCGGCGGAGGAACCCTCGGTGGTCGACCAAGCGAGCGCCAGCGAGCGCGTGGAGACCCGCGTGGAGACCAAAACCGTCTTGGTCACCGGCGCCAGCGGCATGCTCGGCGGCGCCGTCGCGCGGCTCCTGCTGGAACAGGGCCACCGGGTCCGGACCTTCCAGCGCCGTCCGGCCGACGTCGGCCCCGGTGCCGAGTCGGTGCTGGGTTCGTTGACCGACCCCGACGCCGTCGCCCGGGCCGTACAGGGCGTGCACGCGGTCATCCACTTGGCAGCGAAGGTCTCCTTCACCGGGGAGTGGAGCGAGTTCGTGGCGACCAACATCGACGGCACCCGCACCCTGCTGGCCGCGGCTAAATCCGCCGGAGTGCGCGACGTGG